>NZ_JBHYMC010000073.1:0-35729 GCF_042742535.1 Streptomyces sp. NPDC058880 | reverse complement strand
GCCGTCAGGACCATCACCTGGTCCTGACGGCCGCCGCCGTCGTCGTGCCGGGCGGTGCTGTCACCCCTGCCGGGCGGGCCCGAACCAGGTGGTGAGGGCGGACCGCAGGGCCGCGGTGTCGAGTGCGTCTTCGGCGTCGGCCGCCCAGGCGACGTGCCCGTCGGGGCGGATGAGGACCGCCACGGGCGCGGGGACCTCGTCGATGACCGGCACGGGCCACGCGTCGTCCTCGCTGCGCGCCTCGACGACGTCGACGCGGTCGGCCCAGCCATCGGCCACCGCTGCCACCGCGGCGCCGGCGCCCAGGTCGAGCAGGACGGGGCGGCCGGAGTGCAGCAGGGTGTAGACGCAGGTGTCGCCGTCGGCCGTCTTGAGGTCGGCGTCGGGGACCCGGCGGCCCGTCAGAGGATGGTTGCCGTCGACCGCGTACCGGACGTCCAGCGCGGTCAGCATGGAGCGCAGGTGGCGGTTGACGTCGTCGAAGACCATGAGCTCGCCGAAGATCTCGCGCAGCGCGTCCGTCTGGGCGCCGGGGCGGGCCAGGGCCGACTGCGCCCGGGTGTTCTGCAGTACCCTTTCCCCCACGGGGTGGCGCTCGGCGTGGTAGGTGTCGAGGAGGCTCTCCGGGGCCTGGCCGCGCACCACCGAGGCGAGCTTCCAGCCGAGGTTGACCGCGTCCTGCACGCCCATGTTCAGCCCCTGCCCGCCAGCCGGGAAGTGGATGTGCGCCGCGTCGCCCGCGAGCAGCACCCGGCCCTGCCGGTACTGGGCGGCCTGTCGTGCCGCGTCGTTGAACCGGGAGATCCACCGCGGGTTCTTCATGCCGTAGTCGGTGCCCGCGAGCCTGGTCAACGACTCCCGGAGCTGTTCGAACGTCACGGGCTCGTCGCGGTCCACGACGCGGTCGTACTCGGATGCGATCACCCGGAACCAGCCCGGCTCGAAGGCGATCGCCGAGTAGTCGCCGCCGGCACAGCGCCGGATCCAGATGTAGTCCTCGTCCAGGTCCGGGAGCTCGACGTCGCCGATCAGCGCGGTCATCGTCGCGTCGGTGCCGGGGAAGCCGATGCCCGCCAGCTTGCGCACCGCGCTGCGCCCGCCGTCGCAGCCCACCAGGTAGCGGGCGCGCAGCGGCGCGGCTCCGCCATCGGTCGAGCCCAGTTCGACCGTCACTCCGGCCCCGTCCTGGCTGATCCCGGTCACCTCGGACGATCTGCGCACCCGCACGCCGAGCTCGCCGGCCCACTCCTCCAGTAGCTGCTCGATGGCGGACTGCAAGATCATCAGCGGATACGGATGCCTCGACTCCGAGTCGTCGAAGTCCAGGTACATGCCGGAGAAATGGCCCACCGGCTGCAGTTCCCCGACCGCCAGGAAGCGGTCCAGGATGCCGCGCTGGTCCAGCACCTCCAGCGTGCGGGAATGGATCCCGCCGGCCCGCGACTCGCCCGTCGCCTCCGCGAGCCGCTCGACCACCACCACGTCGACGCCTGCCAGCCGCAGCTCACAGGCGAGCATCAGGCCCGTCGGCCCGGCGCCCGCGATCACCACGTCCGCGTCCATGCCGGTGTGTCCCACGTCGTTCCCCCTCACTCCACTGCGCCTCTAACGTCGTTAAATCACCTCCACGTTCACTGAAAGCGGATCAGCCGGTCAATGAACGCCGGTGCCGGTACGGGACGCGACGCCGGCGACTTGCCCGTCCCGCCGGCGGGACGGGCGTGCCGGTCCACTCTCAACCCGACCGGCCGACGGGCACCGGACACCGGCCGACACGGTGTGCGCGGACGTGAATTCACGCGACACTTGATCCGGCCATTCAGGAATTCCGTCTCGCCGGCGGGACAACGCAAAAGACCTGATCGGCCGCCAATTGCGGTGACGGCCGGAGGCGGGGCCGAAAATGACGCGAGCGGGCACTCCCGGTCGGCAGAGGAAGGAAAGACTGGCAATGGAATCGTCGCCGCAGGTGCTGAACCCGCAGGGTGGACTGGACGAGAACGCGCCGGGTTCGCTGGCGCAGGAAATCGCGGAGATGTGGGGGGAATTCCTCGCCAACGGAAACGTCGGCGTGGAAGACGACTTCTTCGTGCTCGGCGGGAATTCGCTCACCGGAATCAAGATCATCGAGCGGGTGGCGCAGGACTACGGGGTCCAGCTGTCCGTGCGCGACTTCTACCTGGCGCAGACCCCGACCCGCGTCGCCGAGCTGATCGAGCAGGGGAGGGCGGCGGCGTGAGGCTGACGCCCGGCCCCGCGCGCGACCTCGACCTCGAAAGCCTCGACCTGTTCGACCTGGACCTCTACACGTCGGGCGATCCACACCCGATCTGGGACGTGATGCGGGCCAAGGCGCCCCTGCACCACCAGGTCCTGCCGGACGGCAGGGAGTTCTGGTCGGTGACCCGCTACGAGGACGTCCGCCGCGTGCTCAGCGACCACCGCGAGTTCACCTCGGAGCGCGGCACGGTCCCCACCCACCTCGGGACCGACGACCCCGCGGCCGGCGTGCTGATGACGTCCACCGACCCGCCGCGCCACACCGAGGTCCGCCGGCCGCTCGGCACCAAGCTCACGGCGCGGGCGGTGAAGTCCTGGGAGCACAAGATCCGCGCCACGGTCGTGCGCTTCCTGGAGCCGGCGCTCGACGGCGAGGTCTTCGACCTGGCCGACAAGGCGCTGCTGCTCCCGGCGATGGTCACCGGCCCCCTCCTCGGCCTCCCGGAGAAGGACTGGGAAGAGCTCGTCCAGCTGACCGCGATGGTGACGGCCCCCTCGGACCCGCACTTCCAGTTGGGCAGCGAGGCCGCGACCCTGGCCATCTCGCACCACGAGCTCCTCACCTACGTCCGGGACTGGGTCAAGACGCGCCGGAAGACCGGCGAAGAGGACGAGAGCCTGCTCCACCACCTCATGACCTTCCGTCCGGGGGGCGAGACGCTGAGCGACGAGGAGATCGCGCTCGACGGCTACAGCATCCTCCTGGGCGCCAACGTGACGACCCCGCACACCGTCTCGGGCACGGTCGAGGCGCTCATCGAGCGCCCCGTCCAGTACGAGAAGGCGGCGGCCGACCTGTCGCTGGTCCCGAACCTCGTCGAGGAAGGCCTGCGCTGGACGTCGGCCGCCTGCAACTTCATGCGGTACGCCGTGGACGATGTCGAGATCGGCGGGGGCACGATCCCGGCCGGCGGCGCGGTCGTGGCGTGGATCGGGTCAGCCAACCGGGACGAGACGCTGTTCCCCGACCCGCACACGTTCGACATCACGCGCGACGGCGCGAAGCGCCAGGCCGCGTTCGGGTTCGGGACGCACTTCTGCATCGGGGCGCCGCTGGCCCGGATGACGCTGCGCATCTTCTTCGAGGAACTGCTCACGCGCTTCGAGTCCCTTGAGCTCGCCGGCGAGCCGCAGCACCTGCGGTCGTACTTCATCGCCGGTATGACCCACCTCCCTATCGTCGGCAAGAAACGACAGACGCCATGACAACCGCCTCCGCCACCCTCCCCTCGCCGTGGTTCGTCCGGCCGCAGTCCGACGCGCACGTCGCCCGGCTCTTCTGCCTGCCCTTCTCCGGCTCCGGGGCGTCGGCGTTCAGCGCCTGGCCGGCCGCGATCGACGACATCGAGGTCTGCCCGGTGCAGTTCCCCGGCCGTGAGAACCGGCTGGGCCACCCGCACTACGGCACCTACGAGAACCTGGCCGACAGCCTGGTCGAGCAGCTGGAGCCGCTGCTGGACCGTCCGTATGCGTTCTTCGCGCACTGTGCGGGAGCGATGCCCGCTTACGAGACCGTGCTCCGGCTCGCCGAGCGCGGCCTGCCCGGTCCGGACTGCCTCTTCGTGTCGGGCCAGCCCGCCCCGCACGACGCCTCGCGCGACCGGATGCTCACCATGACTGAGCCCGAGCTGCGCGCCGAGCTGGAGGCGTTCATCCGCGGCCGCGGGATCGAGCCGCGGCCGGACATGGTCGACCTGGGCATGCTCGTGCTGCTCCGCG
Organism: Streptomyces sp. NPDC058880; assembly: GCF_042742535.1. NCBI lineage: Bacteria > Bacillati > Actinomycetota > Actinomycetes > Kitasatosporales > Streptomycetaceae > Streptomyces > Streptomyces sp. NPDC058880. The sequence goes on along the minus strand of NZ_JBHYMC010000073.1, from coordinate 31,730 downwards.
ATCACGCCGCCGCGGCCGCGTACCGGCGGCCGGAGCCGGTCAAGGTGGACTGCCCCATCGTCGTCGTGCACTGGTCGGACGACACCGACGTGAGCCTCGAAGAGCTGGCGGGGTGGCGCCGGTACTCGGACTCGGCCGAGATCCGGGTGGTCGACGGCGGCCACTACGACTTCATGGACGCGCCCGACGAGCTGCTGAAGTCGCTGAGCACCTGGCGGTGACCCCCGTGCCACCCGCAACAGCCCCCTGCCGAGAGAACCGGAAGGAAATTCGTATGAGTGGCGCAGCCGCCGACATTGCCGTCATCGGGATGTCGTGCCGGTTCCCCGGTGTGAACGACCCGAACGAGTTCTGGCGCTTGCTGCTCGACGGGGAATCGACCGTCGGAACGTTCCCCGAACCCCGGGCGGCCGGCTCCGCCTACGCCGCCCATCCGGACGCGGCCACCCTGAAGACGGGTTCGTACCTCGAATCCGTCGACGGGTTCGACGCCGAGTTCTTCGGCACGGGCCCGGCGGAAGCGGCCGCGATGGACCCCGTGCAGCGGCTGGGGCTGGAGCTCGCCTGGGAGGCCGTCGAGGACGCCCGCATCCCGGCGGGCGCGCTCGCCGGCCGCGAGATCGACGTCGTGGTCGGCACCGCGCCCTCCGGGTACGACCTGCTGCGCAAGCTGTCCGGCAGCGACCGGGACGACCACTATGCCGCGCTCGGCTCGAACGGTGCGATGATCGCGAACAGGATCTCCAGCCTGTTCGACGTCCGGGGCATGAGCTTCTGCGCCGACTCCGGCCAGTCCTCCTCGCTCGTTTCGCTGGCGCTCACCTGCGAGCGGATCGGCAGCGGCGCGGTCGACATGGCGATTGCCGGCGGCGTGCACCTGGTCGTCGATCCGGAAGCGGGCCTCAGCCTGGCGAACCTGGGCGCCCTGTCGCCCGACGGCCGCTGCTTTACCTTCGACGAGCGGGCCAACGGCTTCGCCCGCGGCGAGGGCGGGGCCTTCGTCGTGCTCAAGCGCCTCGACCTCGCCGTCGCCGACGGCGACCACGTCTACGCGGTCGTGCGCGGCTGGGGCGTCGCCAGTGGCGGCGCGACCACCCGCATGCCGGACCCCAGCCCCACCGGGCAGGCGGCCGCCGTGCGGGCCGCGCTCGCGCGCGCGGACGTCGACTTCGACAGCATCGACTACGTCGAGGCCCACGGCACCGGCACCCGCATGGGCGACCCGGCCGAGATCGCCGGTCTGCGCGAGGCGTTCGGGGAGAACGGCCGCAGCCGCCCCCTGGTGATCGGCTCGGTGAAGACCAACGTCGGGCACCTGGAGCCGGCTGCGGGCATCGTCGGCTTTGTGAAGGCGGCGCTCTGCCTGGACCGCGGCCACCTGGTGCCGAGCCTGAACTTCCGCTCCCCGAACCCCGGCATCCCCGACTTCCACCGGGACTTCGAGGTCGTCCGGGCCGCGCGGCCCTGGCACGGCACTCCCGACCGGCCGCGCCGGGCCGGGGTGTCCGCGTTCGGCATGGGAGGCACCACCGCGCACATGATCCTGGAACAGGCCCCCGCGGCACAGACGGCGCCCCGTGCGGCCGACGAGGACCCGGCTCCCGCCGCTGTCTCCGGCGTGCTGCCGTGGGTGCTCTCCGCGCGGTCGGAGCCGGCCCTGCGGGAGCAGGCGGCGCGGCTGCGGGAGCTCGTGGCCGCGGACGCCTCGCTGTCGGCGGTCGCCGTCGGCCACTCGCTGCTGTCGACCCGCGCGCAGTTCGGCCACCGGGCGGTCGTGCTCGGCGCCGACCGCGAGGAGTCGCTGGCCGGACTCGGCCTGCTGGCCTCGGGAAGCGACTCGCCGAGGGCGATCCGCGGTGCGGCCGCGCAGCCGGCGGCTCCGGTCGTCTTCGTGTTCCCCGGCCAGGGCTCGCAGTGGCTGGGCATGGGCAAGCAGCTGTACGCGCAGTCGCAGGTGTTCGCACGCGCGGTCGACGAGTGCGCGCAGGCCCTGGCGCCGCACGTGGACTGGTCCCTGGTGGACGTGCTGACCGGCGTCGAGGGCGCCGCGTCGCTGGAGCGGATCGAGGTCGTCCAGCCGGCGCTGTTCGCGATGCTGGTCGCCCTGGCGCGGGTGTGGCGTTCGCTCGGGGTGACCCCGGACGCGGTGATCGGCCACTCGCAGGGCGAGATCGCCGCCGCCTACACCGCCGGCGCCCTGACGCTGGAGGACGCCGCCAAGATCGTGGCCCTGCGCTCGCAGCTGCTCGCCACGGTCGCCGGACAGGGAAGCATGGCCGGCATCCTGCTGCCCGAGCAGCAGGTGCGCGAGCTCATGGGGCAGTGGGGCAACCGGCTCGGGATCGCCGCGGTCAACGGACCGAACTCCACCACCGTCTCCGGCGAGACCGCGGCCGTCGAGGAACTGCTCGCTGCCTGCGAGGCCCGGGGTGCCCGTGCCCGGCTGATCAGATCCACGGTTCCCGGGCACTCGCCGCTGCTGGACCAGTTCGAAGACCGGCTCACCGAAGGCCTGGGCCGCATCACGCCGCGGCCCGCGACGGTGCCGGTCTACTCGACGGTGACCGGAGACCTGATCGACCCCGCCGAGTTCGACACCGCCTACTGGTTCCGCAACCTGCGGCAGACGGTCCGGTTCGAGGCCGGCATGCGGCGCGTCATCGAGCAGGGGCACACCACTGTCGTCGAGATCAGCCCGCACCCGGTGCTCCGGGTGGCGGTGGAGGAGACGGCCGAAGCACTGGCGGCCTCGCCGCTGGTGGTGGGCACCCTCGGCCGGCAGGACGGTGGCGCGGACAAGGTCCTTGCGTCGCTCGCCGAACTGTACGTACACGGCCTGCCGGTGGATTGGGAGGCGGCGTTCGCCGCGGACCAGCCGCACCGGATCGGCCTGCCGACGTACGCGTTCCAGCGGCAGCGGTACTGGCTGAAGGCCGAGGACACGGGTGCTGCGAACGGCTCCTCCGCGCAGGCGGGCGGTCCGGGCGCGGGCACCCGGGCGGACCTGGACTCGCAAGACGACGTCCTCGCCCTCGTGTGCACCGAAACGGCAGCGCTGCTGAGCGCGAACGGCGCCGCCGCGGACGCCGCCCTCGTGGCGGGCGCGCAGCTGAGCTTCAAGGCGCTCGGCTTCGACTCGTCCATGGCCGTGGCGCTCCGCAACCGGCTCGCCGGGGCGGCCGGAGTGCGGCTCTCGGCCACCGTCGCGTTCACGTACCCCACGCCGCAGGCGCTCGCCGGCCACGTCTTCTCCCTCCTCGAACCGCAGGTTCCCGAGGCGCCGGAACCGGTGGAGGAACCGGAACCGGTGGAAAAACCGGCTCTGGAAAATCACAGTGATGATGATTTGTACGAATTGATCGACCGCGGATACCTGTAGCAACACCGTTCTTCTAAGCAACTGTTGGGGGAGGCCCTGGTGGAGGATGTCGACAAGCTCCGGTCGTACCTGCGACGCGCCGTCGGCGACGTGCAGCAGCTGCGCGAGCGGGTGCGCGAGCTGGAGGAGTCCGCTCGCGAGCCCATCGCCGTCGTGGGCGTGGGGTGCCGCTTCCCGGGCGGGGTGACGTCCCCCGAGGCCCTGTGGGGGGTCGTGTCCGAGGGAGTGGACGCCATGGGCGACTTCCCCACGGACCGGGGCTGGGACCTGGAGGCCCTGTACTCCCCGGACCCCGAGACCGTCGGGACCACGTACACGCGCTCGGGCGGGTTCCTCGACGACCTCGGGGACTTCGACGCGCCGTTCTTCGGCATCAGCCCGCGCGAGGCGCTCGCCGCCGACCCGCAGCAGCGGCTGATGCTGGAGACTTCCTGGGAGGCACTGGAGCGGGCCGGCATCGACCCCCAGAGCCTGCGGGGCACGGACACCGGAGTGTTCACCGGGATCTACGCCGTCGACTACGGCCCGCGGATGGGCGGCGGGGCGGCCGCCGAGATCGAGGGCTTCGCGATCACCGGCCGGTACAACAGCGTGGCCTCGGGCCGGGTGTCGTACGTGCTCGGCCTGGAGGGACCGGCGGTCTCGACCGACACCGCGTGCTCGTCCTCGCTCGTCGCCGTCCACCAGGCCGTACGGTCGCTGCGCTCCGGGGAGTGCGGGCTGGCCCTGGCCGGCGGCGTGTCGATCCTGCCGACCCCCGGCATGTTCGTGGAGATGGCCAAGCAGCGCGGCCTGTCGGAGGACGGCCGGTGCAAGGCGTTCGCCGAGGCGGCGGACGGCACCGGCTTCTCCGAGGGCGCGGGCGTACTCGTGCTCGAACGCCTCTCCGACGCCGTCCGCAACGGGCGCCGCATCTGGGGCGTCATCCGCGGCTCGGCCGTCAACCAGGACGGCGCCTCCAACGGCCTGTCCGCGCCCAACGAACTGGCACAGCGCCGCGTCATCCGGGCCGCCCTGGCCGACGCCGGAGTACCGGCGGGCGAGGTGGACGCCGTGGAGGCCCACGGCACCGGCACCACGCTCGGCGACCCCATCGAGGCGCAGGCGCTGCTGGCGACGTACGGTCAGGAGCGGGAGCAGGGTGCTCCGTTGTGGCTGGGTTCGCTGAAGTCGAATATTGGTCACACGCAGGCGGCCGCGGGTGTCGGCGGCATCATCAAGATGCTGATGGCGATGCGGCACGGGGTGATGCCCAAGACGCTGCACGTGGACCGGCCGTCGACGCATGTGGACTGGTCGGCCGGTGGGGTCGAGCTGCTGACCGAGGCCCGCGAGTGGACCAGCGCCCCGGAGCGGCCGCGCCGGGCCGGCGTCTCCGCCTTCGGTATCAGCGGCACCAACGCACACGTCATCCTCGAACAGGCCCCCGAGCCGGAGCGCGCCCCGGAAACGGCCGAGCAGGCCCCGGTCAGCGCGGCGCTGCCGTGGGTGCTGTCGGCGCGCTCGCCGGAGGCACTGCGGGAGCAGGCGCTGCGGCTGCGCGACAGCGTGGCGTCGGACGCGGGCTTGCCCGCCGCCACCGTGGGCCGCTCGCTGGTGGCCACGCGCTCGCTGTTCGACCACCGCCAGGTGGTCGTCGGCGCCGGCCGGGACGAGCTCCTCGCCGGCCTGGCCGCCGCTGCCGCCGGTGACGACAGCGCTGCCGTGGTCCGCGGAGTCGCCGGGCCCATGGGCAAGACGGTCTTCGTCTTCCCCGGCCAGGGCGCGCAGTGGGTCGGGATGGGCCGTGAGCTGTGGGACTCCTCCCCGGTGTTCGCACGCCGGATGCAGGAGTGCTCCGACGCCCTCGCACCGCACGTCGACTGGGACCTGTACGAGATGCTCGGCGACGCAGAGGCGCTGGAGCGGGTCGACGTCGTACAGCCTGTGCTGTGGGCCGTGATGGTTTCGCTCGCCGATGTCTGGCGCTCGTACGGGGTGCAGCCGGCGGCCGTCGTGGGCCACTCGCAGGGCGAGATCGCCGCCGCGTGCGTGGCCGGAGCCCTGTCGATCGAGGACGCCGCGAAGGTCGTCGCCCTGCGGGCGCGGGCCATCCTCGCGCTGTCCGGGCAGGGCGCCATGTCCTCGGTCGTGCTGCCCGCAGAGGACGTGCGGGCGCGCCTGACCGACGGCCTGTCGATCGCCGTCGTCAACGGGCCCACGTCCGTCGTCGTGTCCGGCGACCCGGCCGAGCTGGACGCCTTCCTCGCCGGCTGCGAGGCCGACGAGGTCCGGGTCCGCCGCGTGCCGGTGGACTACGCCTCGCACTGCGCGTACGTGGAGCCCATCCGCGAGGAGCTGGCCCGCGTCCTGACCGGCCTCGCACCCCGCACGTCCGAGGTGCCGTTCTTCTCCACCGTGACTGCCGACTGGATGGACACCACGCTGCTGGACGGCGAGTACTGGTACACCAACCTGCGCCAGACGGTCCGCTTCGAGGAGGCCACCCGCGCCCTCGCCGCGCAGGGCTTCCGCACGTTCGTCGAGGCGTCCGTCCACCCGGTGCTGCCCGCCCACGTGGAGCAGACCCTCGACGGCGCGGGCGTCGAAGTTGTTGCCGTCGGCACGCTGCGCCGGGGCGAAGGCGGACTCGCACGGTTCCTCCGGTCGGCCGCCGAGGCCTTCGTCGCGGGTCTCCCCGTGCAGTGGGACCAAGCCTTCGGTGGCTGGGACGGCCCGTGGGCCGAGCTGCCCACCTACGCCTTCCAGCGCCAGCGCTACTGGCTGAACACCCCCGACGAGACTGATGCCCGCAGCACCTCGGACCACCCACTCCTCGACGCCGTGATCGACCTGCCCGAGGACGGCGAGCTCAGCGGCGTGGTCGCCGGCGGCCGGCTGTCGCTGGAACGCCAGCCCTGGCTCGCCGACCACATCGTCCACGGCGCCGTCCTGGTGCCTGCCACGGCCCTGCTGGACCTGGCCGTCTGGGCGGCCCACGAGGCGGGCGCCGAGGCCGTCGAGGAACTCGTCCTGGAAACCCCGCTGGTGCTCTCCCGGACCACCGACCGCGACATCCGCGTCGTCGTCGACGCCAAGAGCGTGATCAGCGTGCACTCGCGGGGCGAGGGCGACACCGAGTGGACCCGCAACGCCGTCGGCGTCGTCGGGTCCGGCACCGACACCGGCGCCACCCGCACCGGGGAGAGCCTCGCCGTGTGGCCCCCCGCGGGCGCGACCGCCGTGCCGTTCGAGGACGAGTACGCCCGCCTGTCCGGCCTCGGGTTCGGCTACGGACCCCTGTTCCGCGGCCTGGAGAAGCTCTGGCGCCGCGACGACGCCCTGTTCGCCGAGGTGCGGCTGCCCGACGGCGCCGGCGCCGGCCGCGGCGGGTTCCGCATCCACCCGGCGCTGCTGCAGGCCGCGCTGGTCCCGGTCGGCCTGGGCCAGTTCGTCGACAACTCCCGCCCCGAGGGCTGGCTGCCGTTCAGCTGGAGGGGCATCCGCGTGAACTCCGCCGAGCCGGCCGCGCTGCGCGTGCGCCTGACCCCCGCGGGGGAGAACGCCCTGTCGCTGACCCTCGCGGACCAGGACGGCACCCCCGTCGGAGGGATCGACACGCTGAGCCTGCGGCCCGCGGACGTCGAGAAGCTCACCGCGCTGGGCTTCGACCACCGGGACTCCCTGTTCCAGGTGGACTGGGCCCCCCTCACCACCTCCGGCGCCACCGTCCCGTACGCGGTGCTGGGCGCCCCCGAGGCCGTCGCCGCCACCCTGGACGAGGGCGCCGACGTCTTCGCCGGCCTCGCGGAACTCGCCGCCTCCGGCGCCGGGATCCCCCCCCTCGTCATCGCCGGCACCGAACCGGCCGCCGCGGACGGCGACGACACCGCGGCCCGCGCCGGGCAGACCGTCCACCAAGTGCTGCGGTGGACGCAGGAATGGCTGGCCGAGGACCGGTTCGCCGACTCCCGCCTGGTCATCGTGACGCGCGACGCGGTCGGCGACGACCGCGTACGGCGCACCGACCCCGCCGCAGCCGCGGCCTGGGGCTTCGTGCGCACCGCGCAGACCGAGAACCCGGGTCGCTTCACGCTCGTGGACACCGACGGCACGCCCGCGTCCTGGGCGGCGGTCCCGGCGGCGGCCGCCACCGGCGAGCCCCAGCTCAAGATCCGCGCCGGCGAGGCGACCACTCCGGAGCTGGTCCGCGTCCACGGCGCCCACGGCGCGGACGGAGTTCCCGCGCTCGGCACCGGAACCGTGCTGATCACCGGCGGCACCAGCGGCCTCGGCGCGATGCTGGCCCGCCACCTCGTGGAGCGCCACGGCGTGCGCAGCCTGGTGCTGAGCAGTAGGCGGGGCCCCGCGGCCCCGGCCGCGGCTGGCCTGCGCGAGGAGCTGACCGCCGCGGGAGCCCGCGTCGAGGTCGTCGCCTGCGACGTCACGAACCGCGAGTCCGTCGAAGCCCTCATCGCCGCGGTGCCGTCCGAGCACCCGCTGACCTCGGTGGTCCACTGCGCGGGCGTGCTCGCCGACGGAGTCGTCGAGGCGCTGACGCCGGAGCGCGTGGACAGCGTCCTCGCCCCGAAGGTGCACGGTGCCTGGCACCTGCACGAGCTGACCCGGCACCTCGACCTGTCCGCGTTCGTGCTGTTCTCATCGATCGCCGGCGTGGTCGGCACGGCGGGCCAGGCCAACTACGCGGCGGCCAACGGATTCCTCAACGGCCTCGCCGAGGTCCGCCGGTCCGAGGGACTGCCGGCCACCGCGCTGTGCTGGGGCTTCTGGGCCGAGCGCAGCGAGATGGTCGCCGACCTCGTCGACACGGACGTCGTACGCCTCCAGCGGCAAGGCGTGCTGCCGCTGGCCTCGCAGGAGGGCCTCGCCCTCTTCGACCTGGCGGTCTCGCTCGACGAGCCGGTGCTGGTGCCCGCACGGCTCGACCTCACCGCCCCGGGCGCTTCCTCGCCGCTCCTGCGCGCTCTGGCCGGCACGTCGGCCGGATCCCGCGGGCCGGGCGCCGGCGAGGCCGCCGGTGCCGGACTCGCGCAGCAGCTGAAGACGCTGCCGCCGGCCGAGGCGGAGGCGCTGCTGCTCGACGCCGTCCGTACCCAGACCGCGGTCGTCCTCGGCCACCCGGACACCAAGAAGATCGGTCCGGCCGCGGCGTTCAAGAAGCTCGGGATCGACTCGCTCACGGCGCTGGAGCTGCGCAACAAGCTGTCCGCGGTGACCGGCCTGAAGCTGCCCGCCACGCTCGTCTTCGACTACCCGAACGCGAGTGCCCTGGCGCAGTTCCTGAGCGCGAGCATCACCCCCGGACCCGCCGCCCCGGAGTCTTCGGCCGACCACCTGGCCAAGGAGATCGAAGGACTGGGCGCCCGGCTGGAGGAAGCGTTCCTCCGGCTCGCGGCGGGGGAGCAGGCCACCATCTCCACCCTGCTCGGCGAACTCCAGGGCCGGGTCCGTTCCATGGCGGGCGCCGGTGCACCGGTCGGCATCGCCGACCAGATCAGTGCCGCATCCGCAGCAGACCTTCTCTCGCTGCTCGACAAAGAACTCGGCTAGGGGAAATCCAGATGACCAACGACAACGCCGATGTTCTCGACTACCTCAAGCGGACATCGATCGAACTACTCGAAACGCGCAAGCGCCTCAAGGAGGTGACGGAGGCCGCTGCCGAGCCCATCGCAGTGGTCGGCGTCGCCTGCCGTTTCCCCGGCGGGGCCGCCTCCCCGGAGGCGCTCTGGGACCTGGTGCAGGCCGGCGCGGACGTCGTCTCGGACTTGCCGGAGGACCGCTACTGGAACCTGGCGGAGCTGTACGACCCCTCGGGCGAGCGGTCGGACTCCAGCTACACCCGAAAGGGCGGGTTCCTGTACGACGCGGGCGACTTCGACGCCGACTTCTTCGAGATCAACCCACGCGAGGCGCTGGCCGCCGACCCGCAGCAGCGGCTGCTCCTCGAGACCTCCTGGGAGTCCCTGGAGCGGGCCGGCATCGACCCGCACACCCTGCGCGGCACCAACACCGGCGTGTTCGCCGGCATCGCCTACTTCGGGTACGGCAACCACTACTCGACCCCCGAGACCATCTCGGGCTACGGGCAGATCGGCTCCCTGCTGAGCGTCGCCTCCGGCCGCGTGTCGTACGCGCTGGGCCTGGAGGGACCGGCGGTCTCGACCGACACCGCGTGCTCGTCCTCGCTCGTCGCGGTGCACCAGGCCGTGCAGTCCCTGCGGCAGGGCGAGTGCGGCCTCGCGCTCGCCGGCGGCGTCACCGTCATGGCCACGGCCCAGGTCCTGCGCGAGATGTCGCGGCTGCGGGGCCTGGCGGAGGACGGCCGGTGCAAGGCGTTCGCGGACGCGGCGGACGGCACCGGCTTCTCCGAGGGCGTCGGCATGCTGGTCCTGGAGCGGCTCTCGGACGCGCAGCGCAAGGGGCGCCGCATCTGGGGCGTGATCCGAGGCTCCGCGATCAACCAGGACGGGGCCTCCAACGGCCTGACCGCCCCGAGCGGCCCGGCCCAGCAGCGCGTGATCCGGGCGGCATTGGCGAACGCCCGCGTGCAGGCGGGCGAGATCGACGTGGTCGAGGCCCACGGCACCGGCACCACGCTCGGCGACCCCATCGAGGCGCAGGCGCTGCTGGCGACGTACGGTCAGGAGCGGGAGCAGGGTGCTCCGTTGTGGCTGGGTTCGCTGAAGTCGAATATTGGTCACACGCAGGCGGCCGCGGGTGTCGGCGGCATCATCAAGATGCTGATGGCGATGCGGCACGGGGTGATGCCCAAGACGCTGCACGTGGACCGGCCGTCGACGCATGTGGACTGGTCGGCCGGTGGGGTCGAGCTGCTGACCGAGGCCCGCGAGTGGACCAGCGCCCCGGAGCGGCCGCGCCGGGCCGGCGTCTCCGCCTTCGGCGCCAGCGGCACCAACGCACACGTCATCCTCGAACAGGCCCCCGAGCCGGAGCCCGCCCCGGAAACGGCCGAGCAGGCCCCGGCCGGCATCGACGGCCTGCTGCCCTGGGCACTGTCGGCACGCTCCGAGCAGGCGCTGCAGGCACAGGCGGAGAAGCTGCGCGAGTTCGTCGCTGCCGACCCGGGCGCGGACCTCGCCGGCATCGGCGCTTCCCTGGTGGCCACCCGGGCCCGGTTCGAGCACCGAGCGGTGGTGCTGGGCCGCGGCCGCGAGGAGCTGCTGAGCGCCCTCGCCTCCCTGGGTGAAGGCGCCGACTCCCCCGCAGTGGTGCGCGCCGTGGCCGCCGAGGTCGACGGCTCCGTCTTCATGTTCCCCGGCCAGGGCGCGAAATGGACCGGTGTGGCCCGGGAGCTGTACGAGGTCTTCCCCGTCTTCGCCCGGGCCCTCGACGAGGTCTGCGCGAGCTTCGACGCGCACCTGCCGTTCGCCCTCAAGCCCCTGCTCCTCGCCGACGAGCCCGAGGGCGCCGCGCGCACGGACGTCATGCAGCCGGCGCTGTTCGCCCTCCAGGTCGCCCTGTACCGGCTGACGACCCGGTACGCCCCGCAGCCGGGGCGGCTGATCGGCCACTCGGTCGGCGAGATCGCCGCCGCCCACGTGTCCGGCGCCTTCGACCTGGACACCGCGACCCGGCTCGTGGCCGCCCGCGGACGGGTCATGCAGACCGTCACCGAGCACGGCGCCATGCTGGCCGTGCGCGCCTCGGAGGCCGAGGTGACCCCGCTGCTCGGCACATACGAGCGCATCGGCATCGCCGCCGTCAACGGACCGGAATCCGTGGTGGTCTCGGGCCTGCGTGACGAGATCCACGCCCTCCGGGACCGGCTCGTCGCGGACGGCCGATCGGCGAAAATTCTCCCGGTCGAGCACGCCTTCCACTCCCCGCTGATGGACCCGATCCTGGACGAGTTCGCCCAGGCGCTCGGCACCCTGCCCGCGGACGGCGAGCTGTCGATCCCGATCGTCTCGACGCGGCTGGGCCGCGAGGCCACGCTCCAGGACCTGACGTCCGTCGCGCACTGGGTGGACCACGTCCGGGCGCCCGTGCGCTTCCACGAGGCCGTCGAGCGCGCCCGCGAGGCCGGCGCGGACGCCTTCGTCGAGGTCGGGCCGGGCTCGACGCTCACGGGCCTGGTCAAGGACGCCTTCGCCGGCGAGGGCGTGACCGATGCCGTCGTCCTGTCGGTCTCGCGGAGAGACCGCGGGGCGGCCGGGGCGCTGGCCGCCGCGCTCGCCGAACTGCACGTGAGCGGCGGCTCCGTGGACTGGGACGCCCTGTTCGGGGCGCGCCTGGCGGTGGAGCTCCCCACGTACGCGTTCCAGCGTCAGCGGTACTGGCTGGACTTCCTGGCCGCGGCGGCGAACGCCGACGTGGCGTCCGCCGGTCTGGCCGCCCCGGCGCATCCGCTGCTGGGCGCCGCGGTCGACCACCCCGGCACCGGCGAGGTGGTGTTCACCGACCTGTGGTCCGTGCGGACCCACGACTGGCTCGCCGATCACGCGGTGTTCGACTTGGTCGTCGTCCCGGCGACGGCCTACATGGACCTGGCGCTGTGGGTCGGCGACCGCGTCGGCGCCGACGCGGTCGAGGAGCTCTCCCTCGAAGTCCCCCTGATCCTCGCCGACTCCGGCGAGGTGCAGGTGCGCCTCGTCGCCGGCGCGGCCGACGAGACGGGCCGGCGCTCCCTCGACGTGTACTCGCGTCCCGTGGAGGACGGTGCGACGGACGGCGGCTGGACCCGGCACGCGATGGGCACCCTGGCGCCCGGCGCCGCGCGCACGGGCGCGCAGGCCGGCGCGGCGGCCCCGCTCGCCGAGTGGCCCCCGGCCGGGGCCCGGCAGATCGGCTTCGACGGTCTTTACGACTCCCTCGCGGACAAGGGCTTCGACTACGGTCCGACATTCCGCGGGCTGCGCGAGGTGTGGCGACAGGGCGACGAGGTCTTCGCCCTCGCCACGCTCCCGCAGGACGCCCCGGGGTCGGCGGGCGGCGGGTTCGTCCTGCACCCGGCACTGATCGACACCGTTTTGCACGCGGTGGTCGTCGGCGGGGTCATCACGGTCACGGACGAGCAGGGCTGGATGCCCTTCTCGTGGTCCGGCGTGCAGCTCCTCGGCGAATGCGGCCCGACCGTGAGGGTCCGGCTCACCCCGGCCGGCGAAGGCATCGTGTCCGTGGCGATCGCCGACGAACACGGCCGCGAGGTCGCCCGCATCGATGCCCTGACGTTCCGCCCCGCCACCGCCGACCAGGTGTGCTCGGTGCGCGGCGGCGAGCACCCGCTGTACGAACTGGCCTGGCGGCCGGTACGGGACGGCTCGGCGGAGCCGTACCGCGGTCCGTGGGCCGTGCTCGGCGCGCACGACGGCCTGGTCGCCAGGCTCGCTGCGGCGGCCGGCGGGGACGTCGCGTTCCACGAGTCGCTGGACGCCGTGCTGGCGGGGCAGGCGCCCCGCCACCTCGTGCTGTGCCTGGACGACTTCGCCACCGCCGGGCCCGACCTGCTCACCGCGGTCGGCTCCGCGGACAAGCGCGTGCTGGAGTGGATCCAGCAGTTCCTCGCCGAGGACCGGCTCGCCGGATCCACCCTGGTCGTGCTCACCCGCCGGGCGCTCGCAACAGCCGCGGGCGAAGGCGTCGAGAGCCTGCCCGGCGCGTCCGTGTGGGGCCTGGTCCGGTCCGCCCAGACCGAGCACCCCGGCCGGTTCGGGCTGGTCGACCTCGACGACGACGCGACCTCCTGGGCGGGTGTCGCGGGAGCCCTCTCCCTCGGCGAGCCCCAGCTGGCGCTGCGCGGCGGCACGTACCTGGTGCCCCGGATGGCGCCCGCGGCGCCCGCCGACCAGCGGATCGAGGCGCCGGCGGCCGGCGCCCACCGGCTCGGTATCACGGACCGGGGTACCCTGGAGAACCTGACCTGGATCGCGTGCCCGGAGGTGGAGGCGCCCCTGACGAGCGGGCAGGTCCGCATCGCCGTGCACGCGGCGGGCCTCAACTTCCGCGACGTCACGATCGCCCTCGGGCTCATCGACGGGACGGCGTTCGACACCGGGCTCGGCAGCGAGGGCGCCGGCGTCGTGCTGGAGGTCGCCGACGATGTGACCGCCTTCGCTCCGGGTGACCGGGTGACCGGCATCTTCGCTGGCTCCTTCGGCCGCGTGGCCGTGGCGGACCACCGCCTGCTGACACCCGTCCCCGACGGGTGGACGCACGCCGAGGCGGCGTCCATGCCGAGCACCTTCCTGACCGCGTACTACGCCCTCTTCCACGTGATGCAGCTGAAGAAGGGCCAGCGCATCCTCATCCACGCCGCGGCGGGCGGAGTCGGCACGGCCGCCGTGCAGCTGGCGAAGCACGTTGGCGCCGAGATCTACGCGACCGCGAGCCCCGCCAAGTGGCCCGCCCTGCGCGCGCTGGGCCTGGACGATGCGCACCTGGCGTCGTCGCGCGACCTGGACTTCGTGGAGAAGTTCCTGGAGGCCACGGACGGCCGCGGCGTCGACGTGGTCCTGAACTCCCTCGCGCACACCTTCGTCGACGCCTCGCTGAAGCTGCTGCTCGGCGGCGGCAACTTCATCGAGATGGGCAAGACGGACATCCGTGACGCCCGGCAGGTCGCCGCCGACCACCCCGGCGTCGACTACGAGGCCTTCGACCTCTACGGGTCGGCCGGACCGGACGCGCTCCAGGCGATGTTCCGGGACGTCATGGCGCTGTTCGCCGAGGGGCGGGTGCAGCTGACCCCGATCTCCGTCCGGAACATCCGTGACGCCCGCTCCACGTTCCGCGAGATGAGCCAGGGCCGCCACGTCGGCAAGCTCGTCTTCGACCTGGGCGGCGGCTTCGGCGGCGGCACGGTGCTCGTCACCGGCGCCACCGGCGGCGTGGGCCCGCTCGTGGCACGGCACCTGGTCGCCGAGCACGGCGTGCAGAGCCTGCTGCTGGCCAGCCGCCGCGGTATCGCGGCCGACGGGATGCCCGAGCTGGTCGCCGACCTGGAAGCCGCCGGCGCCGCCGTACGGGTCGCGGCGGTCGACATCGCGGACCGTGCCGCCGTGGCGGACCTGCTGGCGGACCTGCCCGGCCGCTACCCGCTGACGGCGGTCGTGCACGCGGCGGGTGTACTGGCGGACGGCACCGTCGAATCACTGACCGCGGACAGCATCGACCACGTCCTGCGGTCCAAGGTCGGCGGTGCGGTGAACCTGCACGAACTCACCCGCGACCTGCCCCTGTCGGCGTTCATCCAGTTCTCCGCGTTCGCCGGCACCCTCGGTACCGGCGGACAGGCCAACTACGCGGCGGCGAACGGTTTCCTGGACGGCCTGGCGGCGCAGCGCAGGGCGGCAGGCCTGCCCGGCACCTCGCTGGCCTGGGGCTGGTGGGCCGAGAGCAGCGGCATGGCCGGCGACCTGGACGAGGCCGACCTCTCCCGGCTGCGGCGGATGGGCATCAGCGCCATGCCGACGGCCGAGGCACTGGGCCTGTTCGACGCGGCGTGGGAGAACGGCAAGCCGGTCCTCATCCCGGCCCGGGTCGACCTCGCCGGGCTGCGGAACAAGGACGCCGACGAGCTGCCGCCGATCCTGCGCGACCTGGTCGAGAGCGGCCGCCCGCGCCGCAGCAGCGCGGGTGCGCCCAAGGACGCCGGCTCGGCCGGTGTGGTCGCCCGGCTGGTCACCCTGCCCGCGGACGAAGCCGAGGCGGCGGTCCTGGACTGGATCCGCGACCAGGCCGCCATCGTGCTCGGTCACGCCTCGGGCGCGGCCGTCGACGCCGACCAGGCGTTCACCCAGCTCGGGTTCGACTCGCTGACCGCGGTCGAACTCTGCAACCGCCTGGCCGCCGCGACCGGACTGCGCCTGGCGTCCACCCTCGTCTTCAGCTACCCCACGCCCCGGGAACTGGGTCTGCACCTGCTCGGCCTGCTGAGGCCCGAGCAGGACGCGAGCGCGGACGAGGACGCTGAGATCCGCGAAGCGCTGCGGAACGTCTCGATCGACAGCCTGCGCAGCGCGGGCCTCCTGGAACTGGTCCTGGCGTGCGCCGGCCCGGCCCGGGCGGGCGCCGACGCGGACGTGGACGTGGACGTGGCGGACGCGGACCCCCGCGCGGACGGACTGTCGGACCTGGACCTGGACGCGCTCCTGGACCTGGCTCTGGATGAGAAGAGGTAAGTGACATGACCAACCCCCCGGATCAGACGGCGGAGGGTGCGGACCGGGTCCAGCGGGCGCTCCGTACGCTCCTGGAGGAGCGTGACCGGCTCCGCCAGGAGAACGACGCCCTCAAGGCCGGCCGCGGCGAGCCGATCGCCGTGGTCGCCATGGCGTGCCGCTACCCGGGAGGTGTGTCGTCGCCCGAGGAGCTGTGGGACGCGATCCGCAGCGGCCGGGACGTCGTGGGCGGGTTCCCGACGGACCGCGGGTGGCGCGACGTGTACGACGCGGACCCCGAGGCGGTCGGCAAGGCGTACGTCCGCGAGGGCGGCTTCCTGACGGACCCGGCCGGCTTCGACGCGGACTTCTTCGGCATCAGCCCGCGTGAGGCGCTGGCGCTCGACCCGCAGCAGCGCCTGCTGCTGGAGACGTCGTGGGAGACCTTCGAGCGCGCCGGCATCGTCCCCGCCGACGTGCGGGGCTCCGACGTCGGCGTCTTCTCCGGGGTGAGCTCGACCGAGTACGGGTGGCGTTTCCTGGAGTCGGGCCAGAGCGAGCTGGAGGGCTACCTGCTGTACGGCAGCTCGCTCAGCGTCGCGTCCGGCCGGGTGTCGTACGAGATGGGGCTGACCGGGCCGTCGGTGTCCCTGGACACGGCGTGCTCGTCGTCACTGGTCGCCCTGCACCTGGCGGTGCAGTCGCTGCGTGCAGGGGAGTGCTCGCTCGCGCTGGCCGGCGGTGCGCTGGTGATGTCGACGCCGGCGGCCTTCGTGGAGTTCGCCCGGCAGGGCGCCCTGTCGGCCGACGGCCGGTGCAAGGCGTTCGCGGACGGAGCCGACGGGACGGGCTGGGCCGAGGGGGTGGGCGTCCTGCTGCTGGAGAGGCTGTCCGACGCCCGCCGCAACGGCCACCCGGTGCTCGCCGTTGTGCGCGGTTCCGCGGTGAACCAGGACGGCGCCAGCAACGGGCTGACCGCTCCCAACGGCCGCGCCCAGGAGAAGGTGATCCGGCGGGCCCTGGCGAACGCCGGGGTCGCACCCTCCGAGGTGGACCTGGTCGAGGCCCACGGCACCGGTACCACCCTGGGCGATCCCATCGAGGCCGGCGCCCTGCTGGCGACCTACGGGAAGGACCGGCCCGAGGGCCGGCCGCTGTGGCTGGGATCGCTGAAGTCGAACATGGGCCACGCCCAGGCCGCCGCCGGTGTCGGCGGCGTCATCAAGGCCGTGATGGCCCTGCGCCACGCGTACCTGCCGAAGACCCTGCACGTGGACGCACCTTCGCGGCACGTCGACTGGTCCTCCGGCGGGGTCGAACTGCTGGCGGAGGGCCGCGAGTGGACCCGTCCCGACGGTCCGCGCCGGGCCGGCGTGTCGTCGTTCGGCGTCAGCGGCACCAACGCGCACGTGATCCTCGAAGAGGCGCGGCAGGAGCCGGTCGGCGCGACCGGTCCGGACACGGGCGTCGTCGGCGGGCTGGTGCCCTGGGTGCTGTCGGGCAAGAGCGCGACGGCCCTGCAGCGGCAGGCGGACAAGCTGCGCGATTTTGTCGCGGCCGATCCGCAGGCGGACCTCGCCGTCATCGGCGCTTCGCTGGTGTCGGGCCGGTCGAGGTTCGAGCACCGTGCGGTGGTGCTCGGGCGCGGCCGCGACGAGCTCTTGGGCGCGCTCGCCTCGCTTGGCGACGGTGCGGAGTCGCCCGGGGTGGTGCGCGGCACGGCCGCGCAGACCGGCCCGGTCGCCTTCGTCTTCCCCGGCCAGGGCTCGCAGTGGGTCGGCATGGGCCGACAGCTGTACGAGGCCTTCCCGGTGTTCGCGCAGAGACTGCGGGAGTGCGCGCAGGCCCTGTCGGAGTGGGTCGACTGGTCGCTGGTCGACGTGGTGCGCGGGGTCGAGGGCGCGCCTTCGCTGGACCGGGTGGACGTGGTCCAGCCGGCCCTGTTCGCGGTGATGGTGTCCACGGCCGCCCTGTGGCGTTCCTGGGGCGTCGAGCCGGCCGCGGTGATCGGGCACAGCCAGGGCGAGATCGCCGCCGCCCACGTGGCCGGTGCGCTGTCCCTGCGTGACGCCACGAAGGTCGTGGCGCTGCGCAGCCTGGCCCTGGTGGACCTGATCGGCCACGGCGGGATGGCCTCGGTGTCCGAGTCCGAGGACATCGTCGCGGGACGCATCGCCGCCTGGGGCGACGAGGTGAGCATCGCCGTCGTCAACGGACCGCGTTCGGTCGTGGTCTCCGGGGAGCCGGACGCGCTCGACGCGTTCGTCGCGAAGATGAACGAGGACGGCGTCCAGGCCCGCAGGATCCCGGTCGACTACGCCTCGCACTCGCACCACGTGACCCGGGTCCGCGACCAGGTCATCGACCCGCTGGCCGGCCTGAGTCCGAAGACGTCGGCGCTGCCCTTCTACTCGACGCTGTACGGCGAGGTCATCGACACCGCGCGGCTCGACGCCGGTTACTGGTACGACAACCTGCGCGAAAAGGTAGCCTTCGAGACCTCCGCCCGGCAGCTGGCCGAGGACGGGTTCCGGGTGTTCGTCGAAATGAGCCCGCACCCGGTCCTCACCGTCCCGGTGCAGGACATCGTCGAGGACAAGGACGACGCCCTGGTCCTGTCGTCGTCGCGGCGCAACCGCGACGAGGTGGAGTCCGTGCTCGGTTCGCTGGCCCAGCTCCACGTCCGGGGCGGACCGGTGGACTGGGACGCCCTGTTCGGCGCGCGCCCGCGGGTGGACCTGCCGACGTACGCGTTCCAGCGGCAGCGGTACTGGCTGAGCTCCGGGCAGTCGGCGACGGTGGCGCAGCTCCCGTCGGCGGAGCCGTCGGCGGCCGGGGACCAGGACGTCTCCCTGCCGGAGCAGTTCTCGGTGCTCCCGCAGGACGAGGCCCGGGCGCTGGTCCTCGACCACGTCCTGGAGAAGGTCGCCGGTGTGCTCGGGCACCCTTCCGGCGCGTCGGTCCATCCCGACCGGCAGTTCAAGGAGATCGGCTTCGACTCGCTGCTGTCGGTCGAGCTGAGCAAGCGTCTGACCGCCTCGACCGGACTCAAACTGAGGGCTAACGTGGTGCTGAAGCACCCCTCTCCGCGGCTGATCGCCGGTCACATCGTCTCGTCGATGGCCGGCAGCGCCGCGCATTGATTCCCCTGTCGCGGGCGGGTTCTCCGCCCCGCGGGAATGTCCCGCCGGCGGGACGGCCGCAAGCTCCGCAGCGGCACGTCCCGCCAGGCACCAAGTCGTGTTGAACGACTGCATCACTTCCCAGAAAGTGGGGGTGATCTGCGAAATCTTCCGAGTAGGGCCGGTTTTCCGAGGGGTTGATCTGTATGCGTTCGTTCGGTGCGTCATCTGCGCATAAGGGGATGTGGCGGGCGCAGACCATGGCGACCGACACGCCGAACCATGCGCTGACCATGTGGGACGTGGACGGCGAGCTGGACGCGGCGGTCATGGAGTCCGCGTTCCTGCACGTCATGGATGAGGCGGAGGTGCTGCGCGTCAACTTCGTCGACGACGGCGGCGGCCTGCGGCTGGTGCCCCGGGACCTGGGTGACTGGCGGCCGTTCCTCCTCGACCTCACCGCCGAGGCCGATCCCGAGCAGGCGGCCCGCGAGGCGCTCGCCGCCATGGTGCGCCGGCCCTTCGACCTGGCACACGACCTGCTGTTCCGGCTCGGTGTGGTCAAGCTCGCCGACACCCGTTTCCTCCTGGTGATCGCCTACCACCACCTCATCTCCGACGGGTTCGGCGCGGGCGGCCTGCTGTCGCGGCGCCTCGCCGAGGTGTACACCGCGCTCGTGCGGGGCGAGGCCGTCCCGCAGATGCCGCACCCGTGGGACGCCGAGTCGTTCGCGGCCGAGGCGGTGGAGTACCTCGCCTCCGAGAAGTTCACTGAGGACTCGGAGTTCTGGCGCGACTACCTCAAGGAGGCGCCGGCGCCCGCGCAGGTTCCGCGCGTCGCCCTGTCCGAGGCGCAGCGGGCCGAGCTCGCCGAGCCGACGAGCAGCGCCGACCGCTGGTCGGCTGTGGCCGAGACCATCGGCATGGTGAGCCGGACGGTGACCGTGCCGCGTGCCGAGGCGGACGCGTGGACCGAGGCCGCGACGTCCATGGGCGTGTGGATGTCGCAGATGGTGACCACCGCCGCGGCCGTGTTCTTCCGACACCGCTGCGACCGCCCGGAATTCCTCCTCTCGCTGGCCGTCAGCAACCGCATCGGAGTGGCGAGCCGGACGCCCGGCCTGGCCGTGAATGTGGTGCCCGTGAAGGTGTCCGTTCCCCTCACCGCGACCTTCTCCGAGGTCGCGGACGCGATCGTCGACGAGACGTACGAGATCCTCGGCCACGCCGCCTGCCACTACTCGGACATCCAGCGCGTGAGCGGCACGACCCTCAGCGGTCGCGGCAGCTTCGGTGCGGTCGTCAATGTCGTCGAGTTCGCGGAGCAGCTCCACTTCGGCGACAGCCCGGCCCGCTACTCCGGCGCGACGACCGGAACCTTTGAGGAACTGTCGATCGGCGTCTACACCGACGGCAGCCCAGACAGCGACCTCTACATCCGCCTCGACGCCCCGGCGAACCTCTACCACCGCACGGAACTGCGCTTCATCGCCGAAGAGCTGATCGCGTACATCCGCGCCGCGGTCGCCGCCGGCGACCGGCCGGTCGGTTCCCTCGACGTGGTCGGCGGCGCCGAGCGGGCCCTGGTCCTCGCGGCGCCGACCGGCCCGGAGGTCCCGCAGGGGACGGTCGCGGACCTGTTCGCCCGGCAGGCCGGGCAGGCCCCCGACGCCGTCGCACTGGTGTCCGGGGACTCGTCGGTCTCCTACCGGGAGCTGGACGAGCGATCCGGCCGTCTGGCCGAGGCACTGCGCGGGCAGGTCGGGCCCGAGACGGTCGTGGCGGTGGCGCTGCCCCGGTCGGCGGACCTGGTCGTGTCCCTGCTGGGCGTCGTGAAGGCGGGCGGGGCCTACCTGCCGCTCGACCCGCAGTCCCCGGCGGAGCAGTTCACGGAGCTCCTCGGCGGGTCCGCGGCGCAGCTCCTGCTCACCGATGCGGCGACCGCCGCAGCGCTGTCCGCCGGCTCGGACGTCCCGGTGCTCGTGTTCGACGACATCGCGTCGGACGTCGCCGCCGGCGACGCGCGCGCTCCCTTCGCGTCGCACCAGCACGGCCTGCTGGCCCTCGCGTACGGCTCCGACTCGGCCGGTGAGGACACCGCGGTCGCCGTGACGCACCGGAACCTGCTGCAGTTCGTCACCGACCGCCGCTGGAAGGACGCCGGCGACAGCACCGTGCTGTGGCACTCGCCGCAGACCTCCGAAGCACTCGCCCTGGAAGTGTGGGCGCCGCTGCTGAACGGCGGCCGGGTCGTCGTGGCCCCCGCGGGGGCGCCCGACGTCGGCGCGCTGGCCGAGGCGCGGGCGGCGCACGGGGTCACCACGGTGTGGCTGCCCGCGGGCCGGTTCCTGGCGATCGCGGCAGAACACCCCGAGGCCCTGGCCGGGTTCCGCGAGGTGTGGACCGGCGGCGACCGCGTGTCCGCGGCCGCGCTGCGACGGGTCCGCGAGGCCTGCCCCGGTCTGACGATCGTCAACGGGCACGGTGCAGTCGAGACCACCGTCTTCGCCGCGTCCCACCGCCTGGCCGCGGACGCACCCGTGCAGGACGCCAGCGCCGTCGGCGGCCCGGTGGACCACACCGCTCTCTACGTCCTCGGCCCGGGCCTGGCGCCGGTCCCCACGGGCGTGGACGGCGAGCTGTACGTGGCCGGACCCGGCGTGGCGCGCGGCTATGCCGGGCGGCCCGGGCAGACCGCGGAGCGATTCGTGCCCTGCCCCTTCGGCCCGGCCGGCGCTCTCATGTACCGCACCGGGGACCGCGTCCGGTGGGCTGCGGAAGGCCGCCTCGTGTACGTGGGCCGCTCCGACAGCCAGACGGACGTCCGCGGTGTCCGGGTCGAGCTGGCCGAGGTCGAGGAGGTGCTGTCCGAGCACACCGGGCTGGCGCAGTCGGTCGTGGCCGTCCGGCAGGACGGATCCGGGCAGCAGCGGCTGGTGGCCTACGTGGTGCCGGTGGGCGGCCGCCCCGTCTCCGCCGACGAACTGCGCCGGTTCGCCGCGGGGTGGCTGCCGGAGTCCCTGGTGCCGTCGGTCTTCGTGGTGCTGGACCGGCTGCCGGTGACCGCCGGCGGCCGGGTGGAGCGGGCTTCCCTGCCGGAGCCCGAGTTCGACGACCTCAAGTACCGCGCACCGCGCAACGACACCGAGCGGATCCTGGCCACGGCGTTCGCCGAAGTGCTGGAGCTGGATCGGGTGGGCATCGACGAGGACTTCTTCGACCTCGGCGGCAACTCCCTGCGGGCGATCCGTCTGGTCGGCCTGATCCGCACGGAGCTGAAGCAGGAGGTGTCGATCCGCAAGCTGTTCGCGGCGCGCACGGTCATCGGCCTGTCGGACATGTGGAAGGACCTCGCCCGGTCCAGCCGGCCGACCCTGAGCAGGAGGACCAAGGCGGGCGCCGTCCTCTGAGCACGGCCCGCCGCCCGGCCGAGGAGTGCCCGGGCGGCGGTGAGGGCGGGAACGGGCTGC
This sequence comes from Streptomyces sp. NPDC058880, assembly GCF_042742535.1. Lineage (NCBI taxonomy): Bacteria > Bacillati > Actinomycetota > Actinomycetes > Kitasatosporales > Streptomycetaceae > Streptomyces > Streptomyces sp. NPDC058880. The sequence goes on along the minus strand of NZ_JBHYMC010000073.1, from coordinate 9,637 downwards.
TCGTTCCCGCCGCTCGTCCAGGAGCGAGAAGCCCTCCCCTTTCCGGCTGGCGCAGTCCCGGGAGCGGTTCGGCCAGCAGCAGTTGTGTGCGAGCTCCATTGACCTGCCGTGCGGCAGGTCCCTCCCCTGTGGTAACTGCGAAGGAGAAAGGGAATCATGGATTCTTTGACCGAGGCCCTGCTCAACGGGGCCGGCCCAGACGAGATCGGGAATCACGAGCTCCCCTCGGAGTACGAGGCAGCGCACATCCTGGCCTCCGACGTCGGCATGTTCGACGGTGTGGAGGACAAGGACGTCCGCAAGTCGATCCACGTCGCCAAGGTCCCGATGCCGAACATCGCGCCGGACGAGGTGGTCGTCGCCGTCATGGCGAGCTCCATCAACTACAACACGGTCTGGTCGGCGACGTTCGAGCCGGTTCCCACCTTCGAGTTCCTCAAGCGCAACGCCCGCGAGGGCGGCTGGGCCGCCCGCCACGACCTGCCGCACCAGGTGATCGGGTCGGACGCATCCGGCGTCGTCGTGCGGGTCGGGGCCGGCGTACGGCGCTGGAAGGTGGGCGACCACGTCGTCGCCAGCTGTGTCCAGGTCGACGAGCAGGAGCCGGCGACGCACGGCGACGCGATGCTCGGCTCGGGGCAGCGGATCTGGGGCTACGAGACGAACTTCGGCGGACTCGCCCACTACTCCGTGGTGCGCGCGAGCCAGCTGCTCCCCAAGCCGGCCCACCTGACCTGGGAGGAGTCGGCCGGTGTACTGCTGACCGCGGCGACCTCGTACCGGATGCTGGTCGGTGACAACGGCGCGCGGATCAAGCAGGGCGACGTCGTGCTCATCTGGGGCGCGACGGGCGGGCTGGGCGCCTTCGCGGTGCAGATGGTGAAGAACGCGGGCGGCATCGCCGTCGGCGTGGTCAGCTCCGAGCGCAAGGCCGAGGTGCTGGGCCGGCTCGGCTGCGACGTGGTGATCAACCGCAACGAGATCGGTATGGGCGGGGACGAAGCCCTCACCCCGGAGCGGACGATCGAGCTGGGCAAGCAGCTCGGACGGGAGATCCGGCGGCAGGTCGGCGAGGACCCGCACGTCGTGTTCGACTACGTCGGGCGGGCGACGTTCGGGATCTCGGTGTTCGTCGTGCGCAAGGGCGGCGCGGTCGTCACCTGCGGGTCGAGCACCGGCTACGACCACCACTTCGACAACCGCTACCTCTGGATGAACCTCAAGCGGGTCATCGGCAGCCACGCGGCGAACCTCCAGGAGCAGGCGGAGTGCAACCGCCTCTTCAGGCTGGGACACCTCTCCCCGATCCTCTCCGAGGTGTTCCCGCTCAAGGAGGTCGGCGAGGCCGCCCGCCTGGTCCAGCTGAACCGGCACACCGGAAAGGTCGGCGTGCTTTGCCTGGCGCCCGAGGAGGGGCTCGGAGTCACCGACCCCGTCCTGCGCGAGAAGATCGGCGCGGCGCGCCTCAACCCGCTGCGCGACGTCGGCGCACCCACGACCGCCGAGGTGTCCTGACATGGGAATCGGAATACTTTCCACCGGGTCCTACCTCCCCAAGCACGAGGTGGGCAACGAGGAGGTCGCCGAGCGCGTCGGCGTCACCGCGGAGTGGATCGAGCGCAAGACGCAGATCCGGTCGCGCCGCTACGCGGCCCCGCACGAGGCGACGTCCGATCTGGCGGTCAAGGCCGGCGGACGGGCGCTGGCACAGGCGGACCTGACCGTGGAGCAGATCGACTACATCATCGTCTCGACCTCCACCGGGGACTTCCCGCAGCCGCCCACGGCACACCTGGTGCAGCACGGGCTGGGCGCCTACGGCGCGGCCTGCTTCGACATCAACGTCGTGTGCAGCGGCTTCGTCTACGCACTGGAGGTGGCCCGCAGCCTGATCTCGGTGCGGCCGGACGCCCGGGCGCTGGTGATCGGTGCGGACGTCTACTCGCGGATCCTGGACTTCACCGATCGCAAGACGGCGATCCTGTTCGCGGACGGCGCCGGAGCCGCGGTCGTCGGCGCGGTGCCGGAGCCGTACGGGATCATCGCGACCGACCTGTCCAGCCGCGGCGACGCCCACCACCTGATCCGTGTCGAGGCCGGCGGCAGCCGCAATCCCGCGACGGCGGAGACCGTCGCCGAGGGCGGCCACTTCTTCAAAATGGACGGCCGCGGTGTCCGGGACTTCGTCGCCGAGCACGTGCCGCCGGCGCTGCTCGCGCTCGCGGACAGGGCCGGGGTCGAGATCGGCGCGGTGGACCACTTCGTCCCGCACCAGGCCAACGGCGTGATGCTCGCCGAGGTCGTCGAGCGCACGGGCCTGGGCGCCGCGCAGATGCACCGCACGCTGATCCAGTACGGGAACGTCGGCAGCGCCTCGGTGCCCGTCGCACTCGACGAGGCCAACCGCACGGGAGCGCTGAAGCGGGGCGACCTGGTGCTGCTCTCCGGATTCGGCGGCGGCATGTCGATCGGAGCATCACTTCTGACCTGGGGAGCCCAGACATGACCACGTCCACGCACATCGCTGCTGCGGGCATCGACCGGGTCGGTGTCGTCGGCAGCGGCATCATGGGCACCGGCATCGCGGAACTGTGCGCGAAGGCCGGGCTGAACGTCACGGTCGCAGTGATGTCCGAATCGTCGCTGGCGACGGCTCCGCAGCGGCTGGCCGCGTCCCTCGACCGGGGAGTGGCCAAGGGTAAAATGACCGTGGAGGAGCGCGACGCGGCGCTGGGCCGGGTGTCGTTCACCCAGGACCTCGGCGACCTGGCGGACCGTCGGCTGGTGATCGAGGCGGTCAAGGAAGACGAACAGCTCAAGCGGGAGCTGTTCGCCACCCTCGACAAGATCGTCGAGGACCCGGACGCGATCCTGGCGACCAACACGTCCTCGATCCCGGTCGTACGGCTCGCCTCCGCGACGCGGCGCCCGGGCCAGGTGCTCGGCATCCACTTCTTCAACCCGGTGCCGGTGCTGCCGCTCGTCGAGGTCGTCGGCTCGGTGCTGACGGACGAGGCGGTGAGCGAGCGGGCACTGGTCTTCGTCCGTGACGTCCTCGGCAAGAAGCCGATCGTCTCGCCGGACCGGGCGGGCTTCCTCGTCAATGCGCTGCTGTTCCCGTACCTGCTCTCCGCGATCCGGATGGTCGAGGCGGGCGTGGCGACGGCCGAGGTCATCGACCAGGGCATGGTGCAGGGCTGCTCGCACCCGATGGGACCGCTGCGGCTCGCCGACCTGATCGGCCTGGACACGACCATGTCCATCGCGCAGGCCATGTACGAGGAGTTCAAGGAGCCGCTGTACGCGCCCCCACCGCTCCTGCTGCGCATGGTCGAGGGCCGCCTGCTGGGCAAGAAGTCCGGCCGCGGTTTCTACACGTACGAGTGACCCTTCCGCGGCTGCGAGGAGCAGCCCTGCCGCCGCGGCCCGGGTCGGGGACGCCACCTGCGGCGGTGCGCGGCGGAACGCGAAGACCTCCGTGCGGTGAAGGCTCGACACCTTCACCGCACGGAGGTCTTCGTCTCGTCCGGGACCTGCTCGGAACCTGCTCAGGGCCTGCTCAGGACGTCAGGAAGCGGCGGCGCTGGCGAGCAGTCCCTCGGTGATGGCCGCGGCGACCCCGCCCATGTGGTCGTTGAGGTAGAAGTGGCCGCCGGGGAAGACCTTCAGAACGAATTCGCCGCTGGTCTGCTCCCGCCAGGTCTGGGCCTCCTGGACCGTCACCATCGGGTCGTCGTCCCCGGTCAGGGCGGTCACCGGAGCCGTGAACGGCTCTCCCGCACGCCAGACGTACGTGGCGAGGGCCCGGTAGTCGGCCCGCAGCGCCGGCAGCACCATCTCCAGGACCTCGGGGTTGTCGAGCATCGCCTGGTCGGTGCCGCCCAGCCTGCGCACCTCGGCGAGCACGCCGGCGTCGTCGTAGGCCTGGTAGCGGGCGCTCGTCCCGGGGCCCGGCGCGGGCCGGCCGGAGAAGAACAGCCGCTGCGGGGCGGGCAGTCCGCGCCGCTCCAGCAGCCGGGCCGTCTCGAACGCGACGAGCGCGCCCATGCTGTGGCCGAACAGGGCGTACGGCCTTCCCGGGTCCGCGGCCAGTTCGTGGGCCAGTTCCCCGGCCACCGCCTCGACGAGCGGGTCCAGCGTCGTGAACGGTGCCTCGCGGTACCGGTCCTGGCGCCCCGGGTACTGCACGGCCACCACGTCGAAGTCCGCGGGCAGCGTACGCGCCAGCTGCGCGTACGCCGTCGCGGAGCCACCCGCGTGCGGGAAACACACGAGCCGCGGGCCGTTCCCCGCGGCCGTGAAGCGCCGGAACCACGTGCTGTTCACTGTTGGTGTGTCCTTTCGTCTGTGCCGGCCGGCCGTTGCCCGGCGCCGTGGTCGGGCCGGTCAACCGGCCGCGCCCGCCGGTGCCCTCGGGGGTGGGGGGTGCCGGCGGGCGGCTCGGAGCTCCGTGAGGGCACGCGCCCGTCTATATCGGAGCTGACGGACCCGAGTCTCCCGCCGCATCCTCGACGGGTGCTCGCGGAGCGGTGGAGCCCCCGTGCAGCCGCCGTCGTCCGGCGCTCCATCCGATTTCGAGTCACACGGCAGAGGCTGGTCGGCGATTCTTCACGACGGCGGGAAGGGGGCGCGCATGACCGCTCTGGACAGCAAGCCGACGGGGCAGCGCGGCGCGGTCGCCGAGCTTGAGGCCATACGGGCCGCCATGCGCCGGGAGCCTGGAGAGAGGGCCACCGAGGCACAGCACGCCAAGGGCAAGCTGACGGCCCGGGAACGGCTCGAACTCCTCTTCGGCGACGGCCGGTTCACCGAGGTCGAAGAGCTGCGCAGACACCGGGCGAGCAGCACGTCAAGGAGTACCGGGAACAGCTCATGCACCCGTACTACGCCGCCGAACGCGGCCTGGTGGACGAGGTCATCGACCCCGCGGAGACCCGCGTCAGGCTGATCGACGCGCTCGCCGTGCTGCGCACCAAGCAGGTGGCGCAGCCTTCCCGCAAGCACGGGAACCAGCCCCAGTGACCTCGGGGCCGTGAACAACGGTGACGGGGGAACCTCGGCCGTCACCGTTCTTCGTGGCCCCGACTCCGAGGCCGGATCAGACCGTCTGAGGCGAGAACGTCTGCAGCCCCGGCATCCGGCCGGAGCCCACACCACCGACGGCGTGCGCGAGTTCCATTTCGGACTCCAGCACCGCGGCCAGCCGACGAACGCCCTCGCGGATCCGCTCCGGGGTCGGGTAGCAGTAGGACAACCGCATCTGGCGGCTGCCGAACCCGTCCACGTAGAACCCGGTGCCCGACGCGTACGCCATCCGGGCGGCCACCGCGCGCGACAGCATCGCCTTGGTGTCCACGCCCTCCGGCACCGTCACCCACACGTAGAACCCGCCGTCCGGCTTCGTCCACGTGCACCCCGGTGGCAGGTAATCCTCCAGCGCGGACAGCATCGCGTCGCGGCGCTCCCGGTAGTTCTCCCGGAACATCTTGATCTGGCCCTGCCAGTCCTGTGTGGCCAGGTAGCGCGACACGATCATCTGGTTCAGCGTGGGCGGACACAGCGTCGCCGACTCCGTGGCCAGCACCAGCTTCTCCCGCACCGCGGGCGGCGCCAGCACCCAGCCGACCCGCAGACCGGAGGCGAACGTCTTCGAGAACGATCCCAGGTACACCACGTTCTCCGGGTCCAGCGAGCGCAGCGCCGGATAGGTCTGGCCGTCGAAACCGAGCAGGCCGTACGGGTTGTCCTCGATCACCAGCACGTCGTACTCGCGGCAGATCTCCAGGATCTCCGCCCGCCGTTCGACCGTCAGCGTCACACCGGCCGGGTTGTGGAAGTTCGGGATCGTGTACAGCAGTTTCACGCGCTGCCCGGCGTCCCGGGCCTGTCGCAGCACTGCCCGCAGACCCTCCGGCACCAGACCGTGCTCGTCCATCGCCACGTGCACGACCTGCGCCTGGTACGTGGCGAACGAGCCCAGCGCGCCGACGTACGACGGGCCCTCGGCCACCACAACGTCACCCGGGTCGCAGAACAGCCGGGCCACCAGGTCGAGGCCCATCTGCGAGCCGACCGTCACCACGACGTCGTCCGGGTGCGCGGTGATGCCCTCCAGCGCCATCACGTCGCAGATCTGGTCCCGCAGCAGCGGCAGGCCGTGCGCCGACGCGTACTGCAGCGCCGTCAGGCCCTCCTCCGCGATGATCTGCGCGACCTGCGCCGAGAGGGTCTCCAGCGGAAGCGCGGCCAGGTTCGGCATGCCGCCGGCCAGCGAGACCACTTCCGGCCTGCTGGCGACCGAGAACAATGCCCGGATCTCCGAGGCCGTCATGCCCGCGGTGCGCACGGCGTACCGGTCGAGGTGCGGGTCGACGATGTTGCGGCCGCTCCGCGGCTTGGTGGCGATGTTCTTGGTCATGAAGGCGACACCCGGGGCTCGGTGGACAAGGTCACTGGCGTGGTGGGAGCGCAGACGGGACCGGCAGGGCCTGCATCGTCCGGTGCCCGGCCCGGGCGATCGCCGTGGCGTACCCGCCGTTGCCCCCCGGCACCGGACAGTCCCCCATCCCTTCTCCCCACCGTGTCCAGCTTTGCTAGGCAGCATGTGCGCCTGCGCTGGTGGCCCGCTCAAGTCCGCCTCGCAGCCGATCCGGCAAGGAGCGGAGATCCGCACGAACCGTCGCGCGGAGGTCTGGGGGGACCGGGCCGCCGCGACCGCGGGACCAGGCTTCGCCCCGCACGCGAACGGGGCGGCGTACGGCGACGGGTGTCGGGTACGCCGCCCCGGGGCGGGACGGGCTGCGAAGGTGGTTCGCGGTGTCGTGGCGGCTACTTCGGGTCGTTGTTGAACTTGGAGGTGGCCCAGAGGTAGCCGAGGGCGGTGAGGGCGAGGCACCAGGTGACGGCGAGCCATCCGTTGTTGCCGATTTCGCTGCCGAGGAGGAGTCCGCGGAGGGTTTCGATGGCGGGGGTGAAGGGCTGGTATTCGGCGATGGGCTGGAACCAGCCGGGCATGGATTCGACGGGGGTGAAGGCGCTGGAGAGGAGGGGGAGGAGGATCAGGGGCATGGCGTTGTTGCTTGCGGCTTCGGCGGTGGGGCTGACGAGGCCCATGCCGACGGCGATCCAGGTGAGTGCCAGGGCGAAGAGGACGAGCAGTCCGAATGCGGCGAGCCATTCCAAGGGGGTGGCGTTGGTGGAGCGGAAGCCGATGGCGAGGGCGACGAGGGCGACGAGGGCGACGCTGGCGATGGATTGCAGGACGCTGCCGACGACGTGTCCGATGAGGACGGAGGGGCGGTGGATGGCCATGGTGCGGAAGCGGGCGATGATGCCTTCGCTCATGTCGTTGGAGACGGATACGGCGGTTCCGATGACGGTGCTGCCGATGGTCATCAGGAGGAGGCCGGGGACGAGGTAGGCGATGTATGCGGAGCGGTCGGGGGCGCCGCCGGTGATGCCTGCGCTCATGGTGTCTCCGAAGATGTAGACGAAGAGCAGCAGGAGCATGATCGGTGTGAGGAGGAGGTTGAGGGTGAGGGAGGGGTAGCGCCGGGCGTGCAGGAGGTTGCGGCGCAGCATGGTGGCGGAGTCGCGTACGGCGAGGGAGAGGGTGCTCATCGGACGTTCTCCTTGGCCTGGCCGGCCTGGTGGGGCTGGTGGGGGATGTCGGTGTTGGCGGTGAGGGCGAAGAAGACGTCGTCGAGGTCGGGGGTGTGGACGGTGAGTTCGTCGGCTTCGATACCGGTGGCGTCGAGGTGGTCGAGGATGGTGCGCAGTTCGCGCTGGCTGCCGTCGCTGGGGATCTGCAGGGCGAGGTTCTCGTCGTCCGGGGCGGCGTGGTGGAGGGTTCGGGCGGCGTGGTGGTAGGCGGTGGGGGCGGTGAAGCGGAGGCGGATGTGTCCGCCGGGGATGAGCCGTTTGAGTTCTTCGGCGGTGCCGTGGGCTGCGATCTTGCCGTTGTTGAGGACGGCGATGCGGTCGGCGAGTTGGTCTGCTTCTTCGAGGTATTGGGTGGTGAGGAAGACGGTGACTCCGCCGGTGACGAGTTGGCGGATGATCTGCCACATGTTGTGGCGGGAGCGGGGGTCGAGGCCGGTGGTGGGCTCGTCGAGGAAGATGATCTGCGGGTTGCCGACGAGGGTCATGGCGATGTCGAGGCGTCGTTTCATGCCGCCGGAGTAGGTGGAGGCGGGCTTCTTGGCGGCGTCGACGAGGTCGAAGCGCTGCAGCAGTTCGGCGGTGACGCGGTGTCCCTCCGCCTTGGGCAGGTGGTGGAGGTCTGCCATGAGGAGCATGTTCTCCTCGCCGGTGATGAGGCCGTCGACGGCCGAGAACTGTCCGGTGACGCCGATCGCGGCGCGGACGGCCTGGGGGTTGGTGGCGAGGTCGTGGCCGCCGACGTGGATGTCGCCGGCGTCGGCGGTGATGAGGGTGGAGAGGATTTTGACGGCGGTGGTCTTGCCGGCGCCGTTCGGGCCGAGGAGGGCGAAGACGGTGCCGGCGGGGACGGTGAGGTCGACGCCGTCCAGGACGCTCTTGTCGCCGTAGGACTTGCGCAGCCCGTACGCGGCGATGGCCAGGTCGGTCATGAGGGGGCTCCTGAATCTCTTTGCTGTGCAGGCCGGGGGCTGCGGGCCGGGGGCTGGGGTTAGAGGCTGCGGGCGGTGATGTCGCCGTAGGCGGTGGTGGCGTGGATGTTCAGGGCGGGGGTGTCGGCGCCGCTCTGGAGGGAGTTGTGGATGCGGCCGTGGCCGGTGCCGGCGTCCAGGGAGGCGGGGACTCCGGGGGCGGCGCCGACCGTCAGGTCGCCGGCCTCGGTGCGCAGGGTGATCGTGCCGTGTACGGCTTCGGCGATGTGGATGTCGCCCTTCTGGGTGGTGATCTCGGCGGGGCCGCCGAGGCGGGCGACCGAGATGTCGCCGGCCTGGAGGGTGAGGCGGGCGGCGGCGGTCTCGTCGAGCTCGACCTTGCCGTGGGCGCTTTCGTAGGTGACGTCGCCGAGGCGTCCGGTGCTGCTCAGTTCGGCGCTGGCGGTCTTCGCCTCGATGTGGGAGCCGGCGGGCAGCTGGACGGTGACCTCAAGGGATCCGGTGGCGTCGACGAGCCGGTTCTTCGCCTCCGCGGTCTCGATCCGCAGGACGCCGTCGCGGTAGTCGACCGTGGTCCGCTCCGCCGTCTTCACGTCACGGCTCTTGGCGGCGTCCGCGGGCCGGACCTCGACCAGGGCGCCGTCCTGGTCGGCGGCGACGAACCGGATGCGACCCGCGGGGATGTCCAGGACGACCGAGACCGGGGCGGTGGTGGCGAACTTCTGCATGGTGCTCTCCTTGCCTGTGTTGCGGTCCGCACTCGCGGCCGCTGTTTCTGATGATGGAAACGCTACGTTGCATTCATTGATCTGGCAACACGTTCGTTGTGCATGATTCCGATAACAGCAGATGAATGGCGTCAAATCGTTGCAATGGTTCCTGATTTAACGCAACGGATCGCCCCGTTCGTTGCAATGATATGTAGGTGAACGCTATAGTGGAGGGATCGCGGACCATGAAGGAGGCCGCGATGCCGGGAGGCAGACTCACCCAGCAGGAGCGTCAGCAGATCGGGCTGGGGCTGGCCGACGGCCTGGCCTATGCGG
>NZ_JBHYMC010000072.1:0-37404 GCF_042742535.1 Streptomyces sp. NPDC058880 | reverse complement strand
GCCCCGCCACACACTGTGTGGCGGGGCCCCTCGGCTTGTGCGTTCGTCCGGCTGTCAGGCGGACTTGCGGCTGTCCCGCGGATGCACGGCAATGTTCATGGCGCCGGAGCGCAGGACCGCCAGCCGTTCGGCCAGCACTTCCTCCAGCTCCTCGCGAGTGCGTCGCTCCATGAGCATGTCCCAGTGCGTTCGCGCAGGCTTGCCCTTCTTCTCTTCGGGCCCGTCCCCGTCCACGAGGAGTGCCATGGCGCCGCACGCCTTGCACTCCCACTCCGGCGGAATCTCTGCCTCAACCGAGAACGGCATCTCAAATCGATGTCCGTTCTGGCATGCGTACTCCACCGCCTGGCGCGGGGCCAGATCGATGCCGCGGTCCGTCTCGTAGCTGGTAACCACGAGGCGCGTACCGCGGAGAGCTCGCTCACTCATGAATCGTGCCTCCCGGGCTTGTCGCCCACAGGACAGGTGTCGCTGTCGTCGTCATCCGGTCAACGTCCGGTCGGCGGTATAGATTCCCGCTCCGGGTCGTGCGTCGCCCGTCGTACCGCCCCTTGTTGTACCCACCAGTGCCCGTTTTGTCACATCTGGCAGCAGATGTCACCCAACGTCTAGACTTCTTTGGCGTGCAGTAACGGTCCGCCTGGCAGGCCAAAGGCGTACACTACCGCCCCTTCGCCGCAACGTCTAAATCCGTTCGGAATTCGTTCGTGAATCCGGATCGGGCGCGGGCGGGAACCCGGTCTCAGATCCGCTCCGGAACAGGATTGCCCGCCGCCTCCACCGCGCGGCGCACCGGCACTCGCGCCAGCAGCAGGAACCCCAGTGCGAAGAAGGCCACCAGCGAGATGATCGCGTCCCGGTAGCTGCCCGTCAGCTGGTACGTCAGACCGAAGACGAGCGGCCCCACCCAGCTCAGACCGCGGTCGCTCATTTCGTACGCCGAGAAGTACTCGGCCTCCTTGCCCGCGGGCACCAAGTGCGAGAACAGCGAGCGCGACAGCGCCTGGCTGCCGCCCAGCACCAGGCCGATCATGGCGGCGAGGGCGAAGAACCACACCGGCGTCCGGGCGGGCAGGAAGTAGCCGACCCCCAGCGTCACCGTCCACGCCACCAGCGAACCCAGGATCGTCCGCTTGGCGCCGTAGATCCGGGCCAGTCGGCCCATGGCCAGCGCGCCGCCGACCGCCAGGACCTGCACCAGCAGGACCGCCCCGATGAGGGTGCCCTGTTCCAGTTGCAGCTCCTCGGAGCCGTAGATGGAGGCCTGGGAGATCACCGTCTGCACGCCGTCGTTGTAGATCAGGTACGCCAGCAGGAACGACAGCGTCAGCGGATAGCGCCGCATGTCCTTGAACGTGGCCACCAGCTGCTTCCAGCCGCTGACGGCCGGTGCCGCTCCCGGCTCCCGGACCACGGCGCGGTCGCGCAGCCGACGCAGCGGGATCAGCGCGAAGGCACCCCACCACAGTCCCGCGGAGGCCAGGCAGATCCGGATGGCCATGCCCTCCGAGACACCGAAGGTGTCGTGGCCCAGATAGAGGGCCAGGTTCATGACGAGCATCACGGAGCCGGCGGTGTAGCCGAAGGCCCAGCCGCGCGAGGACACGGTGTCCCGCTCGTCCGGGGTGGAGATCTGCGGCAGGTAGGCGTTGTAGAGCACCATCGACACGGACAGCGACGCATTCGCCACGATCAGCAGGAAGCCGCCGAGCAGATACCGCTCGCCGCCCAGGAGGAACATCGCCGTCGTCGCCGCCGCCCCCGTGTACGCAGCCGTCGCCAGCAGCGGCTTCTTGCGGCCCGTCCGGTCCGCGACCGCGCCCGCGAGCGGCATCAGCAGGACGGCCAGGATCACCGACGCCGAGACCGCATAGGCGAAGAAGGATCCGGCCCGCACCGGTATGCCCAGCGGGTGCACGAAGCCCTCGGCGTCCGCGGCGGCCTTGGCCACCGAGGTGAGGTAGGGGCCGAGGAACACCGTCAGCACGCTCGCCGAGTACACCGATACGGCGAAGTCGTAGAAGTACCAGCCGTGCTGCTCGCGCTTGCGTGCCGCCGCTGCGGCGGCCGTCCCGGCCGTGGCGGCTCTGCCGTCCTCCGCCCCGGATTCCGCTTCCTCGGTCCTGCTGCCGTTGTCCGCGCTCACTCGGTGTCCCCCTCGGTGGTCCCGTACCGCGACGGCCGCCGGATCCGCCGCGGCGGCCGAGGGCGGGTCAGGCCCAGGCGCCGCGCCGGTCCAGCACCGTGCGCAACATGTCGATGTGGTCGGTCATGATGCCATCGACACCCAGGTCGAGGAGAGCCTCCATACGTTCCGGTTCGTTCACGGTCCACACGTGGACCTGCAGGCCCCGCTCGTGCGCGGTCCGGACGAAGCGCCGGTCCACCACCCGGATGCCCGCCTGGGTCTCCGGAACCTGGGCGGCCACCGCCCCGACGCGCAGCGCCGCCGGGATCGCGTACGAGCGCAGCCGCAGCCCGACCACCCCGCGCACGCCGTACGAGGTCGCCAGCCGCGGACCGGCGATCCTCTGGGCGCGGGCCACCCGGCTCTCCGAGAAGGAGCCCACGCAGACCCGGTCCCAGACCCCGGCGCGCGCGATCAGGTTGACCAGCGGGTGCAGTGCCGACTCGGCCTTGACGTCGATGTTCCAGCGCGCGTCCGGGAACTCCTCCAGCAGCTCCTCGAAGAGGGGCAGCGGCTCGGTGCCCCCCACCCGGGCCGTGCGCACCCGCTTCCAGGGCAGCTCGGCGATCCGGCCGCGGCCGTCGGTGACCCGGTCCAGCGTGGAGTCGTGGAAGGCGACGAGCTTGCCGTCGGCCGTGGCGTGCACATCGGTCTCGAAGTACCGGTAGCCCGCCCCGGCGGCCCGGCGGAACGCCGCGGCGGTGTTCTCCAGCCCGTCCGCGGCACCTCCCCGGTGTGCGAAGGGGATCGGAGCCGGGTGGTCCAGATACGGATGGCGAAGGCGTACGTGCGTCACGGCGGCAGTATCCCCCGCGGCGGCCGGGAGCGGTGGTACGCGTGGTGAACGGGACAGGGCCCTGGTGCAGGTGGACTGACTCGTGGCACGCTGTGCCCCGGAGAGCAATCCAATCCAGGCCTCTACCGAGGCCAATCGGACGAAAGTGGACCGCACGCCATGGCCGAATGGACCTCAGCGGTCGGTGCCGCCCAGCTGGCCCGCCTCATCACCTCCCAGCAGGAGCGGAACTCCGTGCCGGGCGCCCGCAAGCCGCCCGCCTACCGCACGCTCGCCGACGGGGTCCGGCTGCTCGTTCTGGAGGGCCGGGTCCCGGTCGCCGCCCGGCTCCCCGCCGAGCGCGAGCTCGCCGCCGCCCTCTCCCTCAGCCGTACCACCGTCGCCGCCGCGTACGAGGCGCTGCGCGGGGAGGGCTTCCTCGAATCCCGCCGCGGCGCGGGCAGCTGGACGTCCGTCCCCGCGGGCAATCCACTGCCCGCCCGGGGGCTCGAACCGCTGCCGCCCGAGTCCCTCGGCTCGATGATCGACCTCGGCTGTGCCGCCCTCCCCGCCCCCGAACCGTGGCTGACCCGGGCCGTCCAGGGCGCCCTGGAGGAGTTGCCCCCGTACGCGCACACGCACGGCGACTATCCGGCGGGCCTCCCGGCGCTGCGCCGGATGCTCGCCGACCGCTACACCGAGCAGGGCATCCCCACCATGCCCGAGCAGATCATGGTGACCACCGGGGCGATGGGGGCCATCGACGCCATCTGCAGCCTCTTCGCGGGCCGCGGCGAGCGGATCGCCGTCGAGTCGCCCTCCTACGCCAACATCCTCCAGCTGATGCGCGCCGCCGGGGCCCGGCTCGTACCGGTCGCCATGGGCGACGGGCTGACGGGCTGGGACATGGACGTCTGGCGCCAGGTCCTGCGCGACTCGGCGCCGCGCCTCGCCTACGTCGTGGCCGACTTCCACAACCCCACCGGAGCCCTGGCCTCCGAGGAGCAGCGCCGCGCGATGGTCGCGGCGGCCCGCTCCGCGGGAACCGTCCTCGTCGCCGACGAGACCATGCTCGAACTCCAGCTGGAGCCGGATCTGGAGATGCCCCGCCCGGTCTGCGCCTTCGACCCGGCCGGCAGCACCGTGATCACCGTGGGCTCCGCCAGCAAGGCCTTCTGGGCGGGCATGCGGATCGGCTGGGTCCGTGCGGCTCCCGACGTGGTCCGCAGCCTGGTCGCGGCCCGCGCCTACGCCGACCTGGGCACGCCGGTGCTGGAGCAGCTCGCGGTGAACTGGCTGATGCGGACCGGCGGCTGGCAGCAGGCGGTGGAGATCCGCCGGCAGCAGGCCAGGGAGAACCGCGACGCACTGGTCGCGGCGGTCCGGCGGGAGCTCCCGGGCTGGGAGTTCGAGGTCCCGGCCGGCGGCCTGACCCTGTGGGCCCGCGCCGGCGGCCTGTCCGGCTCCCGCCTGGCCGAGGTGGGTGAGCGGGTCGGGGTGCGGGTCCCCTCGGGCCCGCGGTTCGGTGTGGACGGCGCCTTCGAGGGCTACGTCCGCCTGCCCTTCACGGTCGGCGGGCCGGTGGCCGAGGAGGCCGCCGGCCGCCTGGCGGCGGCAGCGAGCCTGGTCGGCAACGGCGCGGGCGACAGCGGAGCCGAACCTCCGCGCACCTTCGTGGCGTAGCCCGGCGAGGGGCCGCGCGGTGGCCCCGTCACGGCATGGGCAGGAGCGCGTCCGGCGCCCGGTCCAGCCCCGCAGGCCGGGCGCCGGCGGTCCGGGGCCGCACCGCCGTCCCGCCCCGGACGGTGCCCCCGGTCACGGCCGTTCCGGCACGTCGAGGGCCGCCGCGCCCACGGCCTTGGCCAGGGCCGGCCCCGGCCCCGGCTGCCGCTCCGGCAGGAGTTCCAGCACGGCCTGCCGGTGCGCCGGATGCGCGGCCTCGTCGTAGGGGTCCGGGGTCGCCGGGACCTGGAGGCGGTGCACCGGACCCGTACCGAGCCGCGCGTACCCGCGCCCGGGCGGGACCAGGGTCGTGGGCGTGGTGTGCGGCGGCAGCCCCAGGACGTCGGAGATCTGCTGGATCGCGGCGGGCCCGAGCACGATCCGGGCACGCGTGTGCTGCCACACGGAGTCGTGGAGCAGCTCCAGGTGGTCGAACTGCTCGGCCACGACCACCGTGACGTGGGCGGGCCGCCCGTGCCGCAGCGGCACCTGGAGGTGCGTCATGGGGTCCGGCCCGCCCTCGGCCACCGCGAGGTGCGCGAGCACGCTCGGCTGGTCCAGCAGGATCCACAGCGGGCGCCGGGTGTCCTCCGGTGCCGGCCGTCCGGCCTCGCGGGCCCGGTGGATGGCGATGAGGCGGCGTTCGGTCTCCTGCGCGGCCCACTCCAGGGTGGCCACCGCGCCCACCGGTCCGCACTCCACGGCGAGGACGCCGCCGCGGCCGGACAGGCACGCGTACTCGCCGCTGCCGCCGCCGTCGACGACCAGGAGGTCGCCGCCGTGCCGCAGGGCCTGCACGGCGAGCGACCGGAGCAGGGTGGAGGTGCCGCTGCCGGGCTGGCCGACGGCGAGCAGGTGGGGTTCGGTGGAGCGAGGGCCGGTACGCCAGATGACCGGCGGCACGTCGCGGGGCTCGTCGCCGTCCACGACGGGCAGCGTCCGCTGCACGTTGCCGGCATCGGTGAAGCCGAGCACGCTCTCGCCGGGGGAGGTGACGAACGGCTGGGCGGCGATGCCCGTGGGCAGCGCGGCCAGCACGCTCACGTCGAGCTGATTGCCCTCCTCGTCCCAGTCGAAGAGGTACTCCCGTCCGCGCCCGGACTTGGCGTGCAGCAGCGCCTCGATCCTGGCCCGCGAGGCGGCCTCGCCGTCGGTGAAGTAGGCCGGGTAGCGGATGTGGAGCCGGGTCAGCCGACCTGCCTGGTCGAACTCGTAGCCGCTGAAGGCCTTGTCCCACTCCCCGCCGTGGGAGAAGAGAGGATTGGGGTCCTCCGGGATGGAGAAGTAGGGCACGAGGGCCTCGTAGAGGGAGCCGAGCCGTTCGGCCTCGGCATCGCTCGGCCCGGTCTTCACCGGGGTGCGGTCGCGCCCGTGCCAGGCCGCCGTCGCCATGAGGGTGATCAGGGCGAGGAGCGGGCCGTAGGGGACCAGTGCGACCACCAGGACGCAGGCCGCGCCGAGGAACAGCGCGGGACCGCGCTTGTCCTTCGGGGTCTCGGACCATCGGCGCCGTCCGGCCGCGGCCAGGACGCGCAGGCCGCGTCCGATGACGAGGAGGGGATGGAGGACGTCCGTGGCGCTGTCGGCGGCCGTGCGAGCGATGTCGCGGCCCCGGACCAGCGAAGCGGTGCCGCTGCTGAGAATGCGGGGGAGTGGGCGCCGGGCCACGGGCGTCTCCTGGAGTTCCGGTCGTGAGCGGTGTTACGGGTGGGGCTGGGGTGCCTGCTCGGGGGGCGGCTAGAGCTTGATCCCGCCGAGCAGGCTCGCAAGGCTCGCGGTGCTCGCCGTGATGCTGGGGGCGATGGCGGAGCCGGCGAGGAAGAAGCCGAAGAGCGAGCAGACGAAAGCGTGCGTCAGCTTCATCCCGTCCTTCTTGAAGAACAGGAAGCAGATGATGCCGAGCAGGACCACGCCTGAAATGGACAGGACCATGAGGAGTTCTCCTGGTTGGTGGGGACAGTCACCATCAGTTGTTCCAGGCTCACAGGAAGTATCAATGCGAAAAAAGGTGCATACGGGTGAATGAGGAGGTTTTTCACTTGACCGGCTCAGCCCGGCTGGCGCGTCCGCCGGACCGGGGTTCGGGGTGATCCACGCTGCGGACCGGCCCGGACCCGCGCAGGTCGGGGCGCTACTCTGACCGTTCACCCGTACGGACGCAGCGCCGTGCGCCCCCCTGCCCGCGAGGCCCGGGGAAGCTTCATGCCAGCAGCGAGTGAAAGGCGGTACGCGCGATGAGCGAGCACACCGAAGGCGCCTCCCCGGAGGGCCCCGACGAGGACGTCATCGAGCTGGCGACCAAGATCTTCGATCTCGCCCGCCAGGGTGAGAGCGCGCGGCTCGCCGCGTACCTCGACGCCGGGGTCCCGGCGAACCTCACCAACGACCGCGGCGACACCCTCGTCATGCTCGCGGCCTACCACGGCCACGCCGACACCGTCACGGCCCTGCTGGCCCGCGGCGCCGAGGCGGACCGGGCCAACGACCGCGGCCAGACCCCGCTCGCCGGCGCGGTCTTCAAGGGTGAGGAGTCGGTGATCCGCGCACTGCTCGCCGGCGGGGCCGACCCGAACGCGGGAACCCCCTCCGCGGTGGACACCGCGCGCATGTTCGCCAAGGCCGACCTGCTGGAACTCTTCGGAGCCGAGTAATCCGCTTTTTGCCTTGCCGCGGCCGGTGTGCAGCTCACAGGTTGGTCACAGCAGCCGTAAATGTGGTCGCGGTGCACAAACCGGCTGGGTCATCATGGCGTCGGATTCGATTCGCGGGCACGGGGGACGGGCAGACGGCCAGGACACGAAAGGTGTCCCGGCCCGGTCCGGCCACCCCTTGGTCACGAACCACCGACGAGAGTGAGAAGGCAATGGTCTACATCGAGCGGAACAAGACGGCGGACGTCCTCACATGCTGTTACGCGGCCCTGTGACTCCCGATTCCCGGTTGCGTCCCCAGCTTGATTTGAGGCCATTCCCATGTTCGAACCAGTCATAGCGCCGAGCGGTACCCTGCTCGGCCTCCTCCAGCGGGGCCGTGGCGACGGCACGCTGCACGCACTCGCGGCGCCCAGGGCGGAAGCCCTCCAGGCCCTCAACCAGTGCGTGCTCGGCGATCCGCGCCAGGACTGGCAGGTCGAGAACCGCTCGCTGTACTACGCCAGGCTCTACCTGGATCTCGACGGCCCCCTCGGCGAGATCGAGGGCCACCTCTTCAGCGCCGACGACCTCGTCGACGACACGGACCACCGCACGGGCCTCGCCCTGTCCGTCCTGGGCCACCTGGCCTCGTACGGCCGCGACGACGCACTGATGCTGCTGCGCCGCTACGCCGCGTCCGGGGCCAACTGGGCGTGGGCCCTCGACGAGCTCGCCCTGCGCGACGACGACGAAGGGCTGCGGTCCCTGGCCGCACCCGTCCTCGCCCGCTTCCCCGTCACGGCCGAGGGCGAGGCGCGGCTGGCCGCCGCCGTCCGTGACGCCTACGAGCCCCGGCCGTGGTGTCTGTGGGAGGAGTCCCCGCAGTACGGGGAGCGCTTGGGCGCGGCCCGCCGGCAGGGCTCCTTCGACCGCTGGCAGCGCCAGCTCACCCCGAACGGCCCCCAGCCGGGCTGGGGCGTTCAGGCCGTCTTCGACTGGGCCGCCGACGGCCTGCGCCGCGGCAACCCGCTGCACGTGCCCGCCGCCCGCTGCCTGGCCGCCGTGGCCCAGCCCGAGGACCGCTCCGCGATCCTCGCGGCCGCCGCCGGCGCCGACGGCGAGGCCGCCCGGGCCACCGCCCTGCACCACCTGGTCCTCGCCGAACCCGACAATCCGGCCGTACTGGACCTCATCGAAGCGGCGGCCGACGAGCCCGCCGTGGCCGCGTACGAGCGCATGTGCGGCCCCGCGGCCGTCGAACGGGCCCGGCGCTGGGTCCACCGGCCCGACGCCCTCGGCGAGGCCGCCGCGGCCCTCCTGGCCGCCCGGGGCGGCGCCGAGGACGCCCCCCTGGTCCTGAGCGCACTGCGCTCCACCGTCCGCGGCTCGGGCCCCGACACCCGGCGGCTGTTCGCCCTGGTGGACGGCGCGGGCCGGCTCGCCATCAACTGCGCCGCCCCCGTACTGCGCCACATCTACCGCGAGACGTCCTCGTCCCACCTGCGAGGCCGCGCCGCGCGGGCCCTCGCCAGCACCGACCCCTCCTTCGCGGCGGGCTTCGCCGTCGAGTGCCTCTGGGACTGCGAGGAGACCACCCGCGAGGTCGCCGCCCGCCACGCCGAGACCGCCGACGCCCGGGTGGCCCCCCGCCTGCGCCGCCTGGCGGCGGACCCGGCGGAGGAGGAGGACGTGCAGTCCGCCGTGCGCAGCCGCATCACCCCGGAGTCGGCCGTGTAGCGCCGCCGAGGATCACGACATCCCGCGCCCGGGCCCCGCGACGACGGAGCCCGGGCGCGTCGCGTTCCCGCCCGGGGACACGGTTTCGCCCCGGCCCCCGTGGTACGCGGTGGGGGCCGGGGCGAAAGCATGTGCGGCGCGTGGCGGTCAGTTCGCCGGCGGGGGAGCGTCCAGCGCGTAGTCGACGGCGCAGGACGGGACCTTGGCGGTCTCGATCACGCCGACGCCGACGGTGCGGCTCCGCCCCACCGGGTAGGAGTCCGCCCACTGGAAGGTGAGCGAGAATCCGGGCGGCACCGTCTTGTCGTCGACCTTGAACTCGAGGCCGTCAGCGGAACGCTGCAGCACCTCCGCGGCGGGGTCCGCCTGCGGCGCGCGGAAGCCCCCGCCGGGCTCGGAGCACTGCGACGGCGGCCGTATCGGGACCAGCACCGCCGGCACGCCCAGCTCCTTCAGCGCGTCCACCAGCGCCGGAACCTGACCGGGCTCCGGCATCCCGAACCGCAGTGCGCCGTCCGGGTCCTTCCTGATCCCGGGCGCATCCGTGGCGGACGGGTCGGGCCCTCCGGCGGCGGCGCCGACGGGCCGGGACCCGTCGCGGGTGCTTCCCGGCACCGCCATCACCGCGACGACCGCCACCGTCGCCGCGGCCACCGCGAGGGGGGCGCCGTAGCGGCGGGCGAAGGAGCGGGCCGGGGTCGGGAGCGGGGTCTGCGGGAAGCGGGCCACAAGGGCCGCCTTCAGGCGGTCCTCGAAGCCGCTGGGGCGGGTGGTCATCGGGCTGCCTCCAGTCGGTGTCGGGTGACGGAGCCCACGGCTCCGCGCAGGGCGCGCCGGGCGCGGTGCAGGCGGACGCGGACTGTCGCCCGGGTGATGCCGAGGGCCTGTGCGGCCTCGGCCGGGGTGAGCTCGTCCACCACCACGAGGTCGAGGACGGCACGCAGCGGCTCGGACAGGGAGGCGTGGCGCTCGGCCAGCTCCCGGCAGGCCCGCTCCGCGTCTATGCGCTCCTCCAGCGCGGCCACGTCCTCGTCGTCCAGCAGCCGGCGGCCGCTCAGGCGCGCCAGCGCGCCGCTCTCCCGGGCCTTCCCGCGGGCGTGCCCGGCCAGGACGTTGCGTGCGATGCCGAACAGCCAGGCGACCGGGGCTCCCTTGTGCCCCCGGTAGGTGCCGGCCGATCCCATCGCCGCGAGGAAGACGTCCGCCGTCAGATCGGCCGCCAGGTGCGGATCGGCGACCCGGCGGGTGACGAAGCCGAGAACGGCGTCGACGTGTTCCTCGTAGAACGCCCCGAATCCCTCGGCCGTCCTGAGATCCGGCGGGCCGGTCTCGTGTCGTGGGTTGCGCACCCGGTTCCTCCCCTGCACGAGGGACCCGGTCGGTCCCCTCACCTGGTACTTGGCCGCAGCCCCCGAAAGCGTTTCACCGGGCCCGCACGAACCTGACCGGGGTACCGGGCCGGGCCTGTGCGGCCGCGTCCAGGGCCGGACCCGGCGGGACCACGCCCACCACCGGGTAGCCCCCGGTCACCGGATGGTCGGCCAGGAACACCACCGGCAGGCCGTCCGGGGGCACCTGGACCGCGCCCAGCACCATGCCCTCGCTCGGCAGCTCCCCGGGCCGGGCGCGGACCAGCGCGGGGCCGCCCTCCGTGCGCAGCCCGATCCGGTTCGAACGCGGCGACACCCGCAGCGCCGAGCGCCACAGCCCGGCGAGGGACCCACCGGTGAACCAGTCCGCACGCGGCCCGAGCCGGAGCGGCAGCAGCAACTGCGACGGCGCCGCCGGCAGCCCGTACGCGTCCGCCGCGGGGACCGCTCCCGGCCCGGCCGGTCCCACCGGCAGCGCCATCCCGGCCGACAGGACCGGCGGCCCCAGGCCCGACAGCAGGTCCGTGGAGCGACTGCCGAGGACCGGCGGGACGGCCAAGCCTCCCCGCACCGCGACGTAGCCGCGCAGTCCCGACTCGGCCCGGCCCACCTCCAGCTCCGCCCCGGCCGGCAGCCCGACCGGTGCGCCCCAGGCCACCGGGCGCCCGGAGACCCGTACCGGACAGGGCGCACCCGTGACCGCCACGACCGTCGGGGTCAGGGCCCGCAGCGACACCCCGTCCAGGGTCGTCTCCAGCGCCGCCGCGCCCGGCGGGTTGCCGAGCAGCCGGTTCGCCAGCGCGTACGCCGCCGTGTCCAGTGCTCCCGACCGTGGGACCCCCAGGTGCGCGTATCCCGGGCGGCCCCGGTCCTGGACCGTCGTCAGCGCCCCCGGCCGCACCACCAGCAGTTCAGCCACGGCCGCCTGCCGTGAACCGCACCCGGACGCCCGGCGCGAACAGGGCCGCCGGTTCCCGCTCGGGGTCCCAGAGCACCGCGTCGGTGGAGCCGATCAGCTGCCAGCCGCCGGGGGAGGAGCGCGGGTACACCCCGGCGTACTCCCCGGCCAGCGCCAGCGAACCCGCCGGGACGGCCGTGCGCGGAGTGTCCCGGCGCGGCACGTGGAGGCGCTCCGGCAGCCCCGTCAGATAGCCGAAGCCCGGCGCGAACCCGCAGAAGGCCACCCGGAACGCGAGGGCGCCGACGATGCCCGGCACCTTCCCGGGGTCCACCCCCCACAGCCGGGCCACCTCGGGCAGGTCCGGCCCGTCGTAGCGCACCGGGACGGTGACCAGCGGGCCCTCTTCGCGGGTGAGCGGCGGCACGTCCCAGCGGGCGATGCGGGCCCCGAGCGCGGCGGGATCCCGCACGCCGTCGAGCAGTACCGTCCGGGCCGCGGGCACCAGGTCGCCCACGGTCCCCAGCTCGCCGGCGTCCCGGCGGCGCAGCAGCTCGGCGTGGAGCGCGGCGACCTCCTCGGCCGAACCCAGCTCGATCAGCAGCGCCTGCGCGCCCACCACCAGCGTCCTCACACGAACGCCTCCACCCTCACCCCTGCTGCGCCCAGCGCCTCCCGGATGCGCAGGGCGAGCCCCGCCGCTCCGGGGGTGTCGCCGTGCAGGCACAGGGAGCGCGCGGCCACGGGCATCACGGAGCCGTCGGCGGCCACGACCGTGCCCCGGGCCGCCATCCGCACGGCCCGGGCCACCACCGCGTCCGGGTCGTGCAGCACGGATCCGGGTTCGCCGCGCGGCACCAGTGCCCCGGCCGGAGTGTAGGCGCGGTCGGCGAACGCCTCCGGTACGGGAGCCAGCCCGGCCTCTTCGGCGGCGGCGAGGAGCATCGAGCCGGGCAGCCCGAGGACGGGCAGCCCACCGGTCGCTCCGGAGCCGGCCGCCAGCCGGACGCCCGCGACGACGGCGGCCGCCTGCCCGGCGTCGTGCACGGTCCGGTTGTGGAGAGCGCCGTGCGGTTTGACGTAGGACACCCGGGCTCCGGCCGCCCGCGCGAACACCTCCAGCGCGCCGATCTGGTAGGCGACCTCGTCGGCCAGTTCGCCGGGCGGCACGTCCATGGCGCGCCGGCCGAAGCCCGCCAGGTCGCGGTAGGAGACCTGCGCGCCGATCCGCACGCCCCGCTCGGCGGCCCGTTCGCAGACCCGGCGCATGATGGACGGGTCGCCGGCGTGGAAGCCGCAGGCGACGTTGGCGCTCGTGACGACGGACAGCAGGGCGTCGTCGTCGGTGAGCGTCCAGCGGCCGAATCCCTCGCCGAGATCGGCGTTGAGGTCGATCACCGGAGTGGATGCGATCATGGAATCCATGTGCTGAGCGTAGAGCAGGCGCACGGCGCTCCGGCGGGGGACGGACACCCGCCCCGGGTCGGGGTACTGATCGGGCCGAACCATGCCGTTTGGGATGTTGTCAGCAACAGGACCTAGTCTTTGTCCGTGACTCTCCCCGCCCCGGCGAAGACCCTTCCCTCCCCGGCGCCGGGCCCGGCCGCCGACGAGGGCCTGGCCCGGCGGCTGCGCGCGCTCGCCTGCACCGCCCCGCTCCACGACCTCGACGTACGCAAGGCCAATCTGGCGGGCGAGTACGGCATCTACGCGATGGCGGAGGTCGCGCTCGCCGCGATCGACCTGGTCACCCTCAACATGGACTTCGACACCGGCGCCGACCACGAGCAGATAGTGGCCAGGCTGCTGCCGCGCGTCGCGGCCCAGGCGCCGGCCCGCCCGACGGCCGAGCACGAGCGGGTGGCCCGCTGGGTGCTGGAGAACCTGATCAACGTCGGCAGTGTGGACCGGGGCTTCCGTGCGATCTACGGCACCTTCGGCCCCGACGGCGTCTACGTGCGCCGCGACTACGACTTCAAGCTGATCGAAGAGGTCCCCTACGGCGGCGCGGTCTACCTGCGCACCACCGACGAGGCCGTCAACGTCCTGGTCGGTGCCCTCGACACCGATGTCACCAGCGCCCAGATCGCCGCCGAGGTCAAGCTGGAGGTGCTGATCAGCCGCGGGCGGCTGGCGGATGCCCAACTGGCCGCCGAGCAGGCCCGCTACCGGACCGTGCAGTACGCCGAGACCCTGCGCCGGACCCTGGACGCGACCCGGCGCAACGTCCGGGCGGTGGACTGGCTCCAGGCCGTCCCGGACATGATCGCCGAGGCGCTGGAGCACGTCGCCGACCGCTACCGCCACGAGAACGCGATCCTCACGAACATCCGCAGGGCGCGCGACGAGGCCGAGGAGCCGGAGAACAAGCGCCGCGCGGCCGAGCTCGTCGACATCGTCAAGGACTGCATCCGCCGCCACACCCAGCTGCAGTCCCGGCTGCTGGACGCCGGCCCGCTGTTCCGCGCCGAGCAGGACCGCCAGGCCTTCGCCGCCCCGGCGGCGCGCACCGGCATCGACCTGTACGGGCAGCTCGTCGCCCCGCTCCTGCCGCTGCCCGTGGAGCAGGCGCGCCGGGTCACCGACGCCTTCTTCGCCGCCGGGGCGGGGCTGCGCACGCCCGTCTCGGTGCGGGTCGCCGACCTCGTCGAGATCCTGCTCACCCCGCCGGTGGAACGCGAACACCTCGGCGCGGAGATGCCCGAGCCGGACCTGATCGCCACCCCGGACGACAGCCGCTTCAGCGAGGAGCAGCTCGCCGCCGCGATGCGGCTCCTGGACCTGCCGCACGACGCCCCGCGCCGGCTGTCCGGACTCCTCGCGGAGGCCCGCCGCAGCGATACCGAACTGCCCTACCTGGTGGCCCTGCTGGCCGTGCACGCCGCGAGCCCGGCCGTGGGCACCGCCTACCGCCAGGGCGAGGAGCGGCTGCTCTTCGCCGTGGACGACGGCACCCAGCTCGACGACCCCGAGTTCGGCGGCGCCGACCTCATCGTCGGCACCGCTCTCCTCGACGCCGCCGGCATGGCCGCCGACCGTGCGGAGGCGTCGTGAGCCGCCCTGTCCCGGCGCCGGCCGGACGGGTGGCGGCAGTGGCCGCGCCCGCACCGGAGCCGGTCCCGCCGGGGCCCACACCCGTCCCGCCGGACCTGGCGGCGCGGGCGCCGAGGCGCAGCAGCCCCGGGAAACCCGGCCCCGCCCGGCACCGATTCCTGCCCGGCCCCGGCCCCGGCTGCCGCCGGGCGGTGTCCGCGGCCCACGCTCCGGCGGGGCCGAACGCGCCGGAGCCGCCCGCCGCGCACAGCGGACCCACCGACCGCCCCCGTACGCCCCGTACCACCCGCACCGCCGAGGAGACGCACCCGTGAGCGACCACCACGCCGAGCACCCCGCGTGGAGCGAGCCCGACACCTCGTCGGCTCCCGTCGCGCCCGCCGCCGGAGGGTCGGTGACCCCGGCGGACGCCGCCGACGCGGCCCGGCTCGTCGCCTTCGGGCTCCAGCCCAAGCTGGCCCCCGCCCGTGACGCCGAGTACGCCGAACTGCTCCGCCGCTACCGTGAGGAACCCGCCTTCGGCCGCCTCGCCGACGCCGTCGCGACCGGCCTCGGCCTCGTCGTGCTGGAGGTGTCCCCGCGCGCCGGAATGGCCGTGGCCGCCGACGAGGACTCCGTCTTCGCCGTCCGCATGGGCGACTACGCCCGCCGCACCGCGGCAGACTCCGCCGACCGGTTCCTGCACGGCCTCGCCCACCTCGCCGTCGCCGCCCTCGCCTTCCCGCGCCCCGAGGACCTCGCCGACGACGGATACATCGGCCGCGTCACCGTCAACGGCGTCGACGCCTTCGTCCGGCAGACCTGCCGCCGTCTGGAGGAGCGTGCCGAGGAGCTCGGTGAGAACACCGACCCGGCCTCCGACGCCCCGGGGCTGGAGGCCGCCTGGCGCGTCTACGCCCGCCGCAGCGCGACCGGTGCCACCAAGGACGCCCGCCGCCTCGCCGGGTCCACCACGGGCATCGTCGGCAAGGCCGCCGCCTTCCTCACCGACTCCGGCTTCCTCCAGCGCACCGGGGACGAGGCCGGCGGCACCTACCGCACCACCCCCCGCTACCAGCTCCAGGTCCGCGACATGGCGGGCAGCTCGGCCATGGCCGAGCTCCTGGAACTCGGCGTGGTCCCCGTCAGCGACGGCTCCGCCACCCTCCTGCCGGCGCCCGAGGGCGACGACCTGGAGCTGGCCGCCGACGCCGGGCTGCCCTTCCACGCCTGAGTCCCGACTTCCCCAGACCCTCCCTCACCCAGACACCACGAGAGTCCGCCGCCATGTACGAGCTGTCCCGGATCCGCCTCTACTCCATCGGGCCCGCCGGCGCACGCTACGCCGACACCGTGCTCGACCTGCGCGGAGTCGGCGAGCCGGTGCCCCACCCGGCGCCGACCCAGGCGGAGTTCTTCGAGGAGGAGCCCACCGGGCCGCCGCGCCGCCCCGCGCCCGCCGGAGTGCTCTTCCTGGAGAACGGCGGCGGCAAGTCCGTCCTCCTCAAGCTGATCTTCTCGGTGATGCTCCCGGGCCACCGCAACACCCTGGGCGGCGCCAGTTCCGGCGTGCTGCGCAAGTTCCTGCTCGCCGACGACTGCGGCCACGTGGCCCTGGAGTGGCAGCACACCCAGACCGGTGAATGCGTGGTCGTCGGCAAGGTCAGTGAATGGCGCGGCCGCCAGGTCTCGGGCGACCCCCGCAAGTTCGCCGAGGCCTGGTACTCCTTCCGCCCCGGCCCCGGCCTGAGCCTGGACAGCCTGCCCGTCGCCGAGTCCACCGCCGTGCGCCCGCCCGTCGAGGGGGCCTCCGGCGCGCAGGGGCGCCGCCGCACCATGAAGGGCTTCCGAGACGCCCTCACCGAGGCGGGCAAGGCCTACCCGCACCTGGAGGTCTGCTTCGAGGAGATCCACGACCGTTGGAACGAGCACCTCACCGAACTCGGCCTCGACCCCGAACTCTTCCGCTACCAGCGCGAGATGAACGCCGACGAAGGTGAGGCGGCCGGCCTCTTCGCGGTCAAGAAGGACTCCGACTTCACCGACCTGCTGCTGCGCGCCGTCACCGACACGCGCGACACGGACGGCCTCGCCGATCTCGTCCACGGCTTCGGCAACAAGCTCGGCCGGCGTGCCGAGCTCATGGCCGAACGCGACTTCACCGCCGGCTCGGTGGACCTGCTCACCAAGATCGTCGAAGCCGGCGCCACCCGCTCCCGACTGCGCGATGTCCACGCCGGCGCCGAGCGCCGCACGCGCACCCTCGCCCGCCGGCTGTCCGCCCGCGCCGCCGAGGAGCGCGGCCGGGCCGCCGACCTCGCCCAGCGCGTCACCGCCGCAGCCCACGACGTCACCGCAGCCGAGTCGGCCCGCGCCCGCAGCGCGGCCGTCTCCGCCGAACTCGCCTACCGGCACGCCTCCCTGGCCCTGACCGTCGCCGACAAGGCCGCCGCCGCGCAGCGCCGCGAACTCCTCGAAGCCCGCACCCTGTACTCCGCCTGGCAGGCCGCCGAGACCGTGCTGCGCCACCGCGCCGCCGCCGACCGCTCCGCCCGTGTCGCCGCCGCGATCCGGGAGGCGGAGCGGGACGCGGCCCCGGCACTGGCCGCACGTGCCACGGCCGCGGGTGAGCTCGTACGGGCCCTGCACAGCGCCGCGGAGGAGGGCGAGCGGCTCGCCAACGAAGAGGAGGAGCGTTCCGCCGCCCTCCAGGCCACCGGTGAGGCCTCCCACCGCGACGCCACCGCCGCCGCCACGGCCGCCCAGCGGGCCCGGAGCGAGGCCGAGCACCTCCGGGCCAGGCTCAGCGAGGTGCAGCAGGAGACCGCCGAAGCCGTCCGGGCCGGCTGGCTCGACGACTCCGCCCCCGACGCCGACCCGGCCCGCGCCGCCCTGGCCGCCGCCGACGCCGAGAAGGCCGCCGTGGCCGCCTGGGACGAGTCGCGCGAGGCGGCCCGGGCCGCTGCCGAAGCCGCCCGTGAGGCCGCGGCCGCGGAATCTCGGGCCGAGCTGACCGCCGCCCGGGCCGCGGACGCCGCCGAGGCAGCCGAGGCCGCCCACGACGCAGAGCACCGCGCCGCCGCCTCCCTCGCCGCATCGCCCCGCCTCGCGGAGCTCCTCGGACTGCCCTCGGACGTGGGCGCCCCGGACGTTCCGTTCCCCTCTCCCCGCACCGGCGACGACCCCTCGGGCCGGTCCGCCGCGGGCCCCGGCGAAGCCCGGCGCACCGGCCGCGCGGCGCCGGTCACCGCCGCGGACCTGCTCACCGCCGAGGACCTCGACCGGGGCGCCGACGCCCTGCGCGAACTCCTGGCCGACAGTGTCGCCTCCGCCGAGCGCCAGCTGTTCGAGCTGCGCACCGCGGCCGCCGACGACGCCCGCATCCTCGGGGCGCTCGGCGACGGGGGGCTGCTGCCGCCCGGCCCGGACGTCCTCGCCACCGTCGAGTACCTCGGCGAGCACGGCATCCCCGCACTTCCCGGCTGGCGCTACCTCGCCCAGGCCGTGGACCCCGCCGACCACGCGGCCGTCCTCGCGGCCCGTCCGGAGCTCGTCGACGGTGTCGTCATCACCGACCCCGACACCCATGGCCGGGCCCGCGAGGTCCTCTCCGGCGCCGCCCTGCTGCCCCGTTCCACCGTGGCCGTCGGCACGGCCGCGGCCCTGCTCGCCCCCGTGCCCCAGGCCGGCCCGGACGACGCCGTCTCCGGCATCTTCATCGTCACGCCGAACCCGGCCATGCACGACGAGAACGCCGCCGACGAGGAGCGCCAAGCCCTGCGCACCCGAGCCGGTGCCCGCGACACCGAGATCCGCGACCTCGCCGCCCGCCTCGCCGGTGACCGCGAGCTGTCCGCCCGGCTCGCCTCCTGGCGCGCCGGCTGCCCGGCCGGCCGCCTCACCGAGCTCGCCGAACAGGCCGCCGCCGCCCGCATGTTCGCCGAGGAGACCGACAGCGAGCTCGCGGAGGCCCGTACGGTGCGCGCCGAGGCCGACGAGGCCGCCGCCGACGCGGCCCGCGTCCGGGAGGAGCGCCAGGACACCGCCCAGCGCGCCCGCCGCGCCGCCGACGCCCTCGCGGGCCTCGCCTTCCGCCTGCGCGAGCGCGCGGGCTGGCAGGCCCGCGTGCGCGAACTCGCCGACGAGGCCGCCGAGTCCGAGGCCCGTGCCGAGGCCTGCCTGGACCGGGCCCGCGCCGCCGACGAGGACCGCCGCGCGGCGCAGCGCGCCGCCGACGACGCCCGCCGCACGGCCCGGGCCCTACGCGCCGAGCGCGCCGAGATCGCCGGCGCCCCCGACCGGCTGCCGGAGGCCGACGACGGCCCGCGCGCCCCGCTGCCCGACCTGCGCGAGGCCTACCGCGCCGCGTCCCGGCTCTACGAGAAGGTCGGCGTCGGCGCCGACCTGCGCGCCGAACAGGCCCGCGCCGAGAGCGACGAGAGCGCCGCCCTCGCCGAACTCGACCGCCTCACCAACAAGGTCCGCACCCGTGCCGCCCAGCTCCTGGAGGGCACCGACGGCGCCGACGGCCCGTCCCGCCAGGCCGCGGCCGCCCGCGCCGAGTCGCTCGTACAGATGTTGGAGACCCGGGCGTCGGCCGCCAGCGAGCAGCTCGGCCGGCTGCGCGGCGAGGCCGAACGGCACGCTCCCGCCGAAGGCGAGGCGCACACCGACCTGCCCGAGGAACTGGTCCCCGGGGACGTCGACCAGGCGCAGGCCCTGCTGCGCACGGCCACCGCCCAGCTCGCCGCCCACTCCGCGGCCGTCGAGGGAGCCCGCGCCGCCCACGCCGACCTGCTGCGCGCCCACCGCACCGCCGAGGACGGCGCCGGTGGCTTCGACGAGACCGCGGCCCTGCTGCGGGACCTGCTGCGCGACCACACCCACCAGGACGACGAGCAGGAACCGGTGGCCCACCCCGGCACACTGGAGGAGGCCCGCCAGTCGGCCACCGAGGCCCGCCGCTCCCTACGGGGCTGCGCGGCCGACCTGTCGGCGGCCGAGTCCGCGGTGCGCGAGGCGAGCGACATCCTGGTCCGGCACGCCAACGCCACCCGCTACGAGCAGGTACGCACCCCTGCGCGCCAGCAGATCCGCGAACTGCCCGCCTCCGCCCTGCCCGAGCACGCGGCGGCCTGGGCGGCGGCCTTCGCCCCCCGGCTGCGCGTCCTCACCGACGAGCTGGCGCAGCTGGAGCGCAACCGTGACAGCATCGTCGACCGGCTGCGCGGCCTGGTCGAATCCGCCCTGGCCACCCTCCGGTCCGCGCAGCGGCTCTCCCAGCTCCCCGAAGGCCTCGGGGAATGGTCCGGACAGGAGTTCCTGCGGATCCGCTTCGAGGAGCCCGACCAGGCCACCCTCACGGAGCGGCTCGGCGAGGTCATCGACGAGGCGACCCGCACGGCCGTGAAGAAGAACAGCAGTGCCTCCTTCGGCGAGGGCCGCCGCGACGGCATGTCCCTGCTGCTGAGGGGTGTGCAGGCGGCCCTCGAACCCAAGGGCATCTGTGTGGAGATCCTCAAGCCGGACGCGGTGCTGCGCGCCGAGCGGGTGCCGGTGGGGCAGATGGGCGACGTGTTCTCCGGCGGGCAGCTGCTGACCGCCGCGATCGCCCTGTACTGCACGATGGCGGCCCTGCGCAGCAACGACCGGGGCCGCGACAAGCACCGGCACGCGGGCACGCTGTTCCTCGACAACCCGATCGGGCGTGCCAACGCCACCTACCTGCTGGAGCTCCAGCGGGCCGTGTCCGACGCGCTCGGCGTGCAGCTGCTCTACACCACCGGACTGTTCGACACGACCGCCCTGGCCGAGTTCCCGCTGGTGATCCGCCTGCGCAATGACGCGGACCTGCGGGCGGGCCTGAAGTACATCAGTGTCGAGGAGCACCTGCGCCCGGGCCTGCCGCAGCAGTCCCCGGAGGGGGAGACCATCCACGGCGAGATCACGGCCACCCGCATGTTCCGCCGCGGCGCCGCGCAGACCGCCTGACGCGGTACCCGGTCGATACGGCCCCCGGTCGATACGGCCCCGGTCGATGCGGTGCCCGCCGCGTCGACCGGGGGCCGTGCGCGCCCGTGGGGCCGTTCCGGGGCGGCGCCGGAGCCCGGGGGCCGGGGTCGGGCCTCCCCGTCCGCTCAGTTCCGGCCGAAGCCCGCCAGAGGCCCGTCCTCACGGGCCGTTCGGGCCGGGCCGGCCAGCTTGCGCGCCGCCCGAGCGGCCCTGGCCGCCCGGCGGGCCTCGCGTCGGCGCAGCCGCGCCGTGCTGCTCGGCTGGGACACCACCCCGTACCGCTGGTTCCACGTCTGCCGGGTGATCCACACGTCGAGCACGGCCCAGGTGGCCAGGACGGTCGCGGCGACCGCCCCGAGGACCATCGGGAAGGCCAGCCAGGAGCCGGACAGGCTCAGGAAGAACGTGATCGTCGCCTGGGTCAGGGTCACCGCCACGACCAGCACCGCCCGCACCGCCGAGTCCCGTACCGGGTCCGGCATCCGCCACCGGCGTGCCGGTTCCTCCACCCACAGGCCGCGCCGCGCCGTTCCGGTGCCGCCGCCCTCGTTGCTGCTCATGGTCCGCACACTCCCCACCGCGGTCCGCCCCGCCTACCCCACACGTCTACCCCGACGCGCCCCACCTACAGACAGACGTACGACGGCACCGGGAGATTCCCGAATGCCTCCCGAACGCCGGATGCCTCCTCAGGTGGCAAAGGTCGCGGAACAAACAATTCCAGCCATCCATCAGGGTGCGGGAACTGACACCCCACCAAGTGCCATCTGCCACATATCGGGCTGCACTTGACCGGAAGTATCGGACAACTGGTGATCTACGCATGGGGGTCAGGCCGAAAACGTCCGGACACGCCTTCGAACCTCCTCCCCAGCAGTAGTAGGCTCACGCCGTTTAAATGACGGAACACCGACCCCCGGCAACGGGGTTGACCTGGGGGAGGCTGGGGAGGCCATGCGCTTTCGCGGGAAATCCATCCGCCGGAAGATCGTGGCGTTGCTCCTTGTGCCGCTCGTCTCCCTCACCGCCCTCTGGGGCTTCGCCACCGTCATCACGGGCCGTCAGGCGATCCAGCTCTTCGACGTGGCCTACGTCATCGACAAGGTCGGCTACCCGATCGAGGACATCGCCCGCATCATCCAGAAGGAGCGGCGTCAAACCCTTGTCGTCCTCGGGGACCCCCGGGCCGCCACCGCCACCGCCGAACTCGCCAAGCGCCGCACCGAGACCGACGCGGCCGTCGAGAAGATCGGCGTCAGCGCCCGCGACCCCAAGGTCGTCGACGAGCTCAGTCCGCAGAGCGCCCAGCGCCTGCGCTCGATCGTCACCGCCTTCCACGGCATCGGCTCCATCCGCCGCTCCGTCGACCAGAACGCCCTCGATCCCGGCCAGGCCCTGGACCTCTACAACCGGCTGGTCGACCCCTGCTACGACTTCCTCATGAACCTGCACGGCCTGGACAACGTCGAGGTCGACAAGGAGGGCCGCGCCCTCGTCGGCATCAGCCGCGCCCGCGAGCTGCTCTCCCGAGAGGACGCAGTCGTCGCCTCCGCCCTCGCCGCGCGCAACATCACCGTGGGCGACGTCCGCCGCGTCTCCGACTTCGCCGCCAACCGCAGGCTGCTCTACGAGTTCAACCTCGTGACCCTCCCGGCCGGCGACCGGGAGATCTTCGAGCAGTACTGGAAGGACCCCCAGACCCAGCCGCTGCGCGAAGCCGAGGAGCGCTTCATCACCGGCGGCGCCGTGAACAAGCCGCGCAACCTCTCCGCCGCCCAGTGGGACGAGGCCTCCTCCAAGGTCCTCGACGACCTCGCGGCCATGAACACCGAAGCGGGCAACCGCTACCAGCAGCGCATCGAGCCCGTGGCCACCGACGTCATGATCCAGGCGGCTGCTGCCGGCCTCCTCGGCTTCCTCGCCCTGACCGTGTCCCTCGTCCTCTCCGTGCGCATCGGTCGCGACCTGGTCCGCGACCTGTCCCGGCTGCGCAAGGAGGCCCACGAGGCCTCCGGCGTCCGCCTGCCCAGCGTCATGCGCCGCCTCGCGGCCGGCGAACACGTGGACGTCGAGACCGAGGCACCCCACCTCGAATACGAGAAGGACGAGGTCGGCCAGGTGGGCCAGGCCCTCAACACCCTCCAGCGGGCCGCCGTCGAGGCCGCCGTCAAGCAGGCCGACCTGCGGCGCGGCGTCTCCGAGGTGTTCGTCAACCTCGCCCGGCGCAACCAGGTGCTGCTGCACCGCCAGCTGACCCTCCTCGACACGATGGAGCGCCGCACCGAGGACACCGAGGAGCTCGCCGACCTGTTCCGCCTCGACCACATGACCACCCGCATGCGCCGCCACGCCGAGGGCCTGGTGATCCTCTCCGGAGCCGCCCCCTCCCGGCAGTGGCGCAAGCCCGTCCAGCTCATGGACGTCGTACGGGCGGCCGTCGCCGAGGTCGAGGACTACGAGCGAATAGAGGTGCGTCGCCTCACCCGTCTCGGCATCGTCGGCCCGGCCGTCGCCGACGTCACCCACCTCGTCGCCGAACTCCTGGAGAACGCCACGGTGTTCTCCCCGCCGCACACCGCCGTCCAGGTGCACGGCGAGCGCGTGGCCAACGGCTTCACCCTGGAGATCCACGACCGGGGCCTCGGTATGACCCCGGAGGCACTGCTCGACGCGAACCTCCGGCTCGCCGAGACCCCCGAGTTCGAACTCTCCGACACCGACCGGCTCGGCCTGTTCGTGGTCAGCCGCCTCGCGCAGCGCCACAGCGTCAAGGTGGTCCTCCAGCCCAGCCCGTACGGGGGCACCACCGCGGTGGTCTTCCTCCCGTCGGCCCTGCTGACCGACGCCCCCGAGACCAGTGGCAGCGGTGTGCGCCTCGACGGCCCGCGGCCCGGCAAGGCCGGCAGCAGGGCCGCGAAGGCCGGCCAGATCGGCAGGACGCACTCCGACCGGCCGCTGACCTCCTCCGGCATGGAGCGCGGGCCCGCCGGTCGCCCGCTGTCCAGCGGCGAACTGCGCGGCCCGGTCGAGCTGGAAGCCCCCCTCGTCGGCCCCGGCCTGGACGCCCTCGACGACCCGGCCGCGCTGGACGACGACCCGGCAGCCGTCAACGGCCGCCCCGGCAGCAGCCGCCCGGCCATGACCACCCTCGACGACGAGACCCCGCCGAACGGCACCCCGCGCAGCGCCCTGCTCGGCCTGCGCCCGGCGGACCGCCCGCACGCCGACCGGCACACCGAGCGCAACGGCGCCCGGAGCGGCGACCGCAAGCGCGAGCCGCTCGCCCCCACCGGACCGGTCCGGCTGGACACCCAGCGTCTGGAGGTGTCCCGCCCCGACGGAGCCCGCGTGCAGGGTGCCGTACCGCTGCCGCGCCGCCGTCCCGCTCCGACCCTGGTCGCCGAGCACGGCCGCCGGGTGGAGCCCCGCCCGGTCTCGGTGGTCCCGCAGCAGGCCTCCACGGCAGCGTCGGGGGACACGGAACCCGGCGCCGGACCGGACACCGGCGGACTGCCCCGCCGGATCCGCCAGGCCAGCCTGGCACCACAGCTCAGGAACGCCGCGTCGTCCGCGCCCGCAGAAGCCGCCCCCGACCAGGTGGCAGACCGCGACGCGGAGGACGTACGCACGCGCATGTCCGCACTCCAGCGTGGCTGGACGGCGGGCCGCAACCGGCACGCACAGCAGCAGTCCGAGACCGGGGCGGGCACATCCCCCGCCGACGGTCCCGCGAACGAGAACGAAGGGGACGGTCGATGACCGCACCGCAGACCGGCAACGACAGCAGGGGCCGCGGCTCCGGCCCGCTCAACTGGCTCCTCGACGAGCTCGTCGACCGGGTCGGATCCATCCGCAAGGCCGTGGTCCTCTCCGGCGACGGCCTGCCCACGGGCAGTTCCAAGGACCTGACCCGTGAGGACAGCGAGCACCTGGCGGCGGTCGCGTCCGGGTTCCACAGCCTGGCCAAGGGCGTCGGCCGGCACTTCGACTCCGGCCAGGTCCGCCAGACCGTGGTCGAGCTCGACGAGGCCTTCCTCTTCGTCATGGCCGCGGGTGACGGCAGCTGCCTGGCCGTGCTGGCCGACGCCGACTCCGACGTCGGGCAGGTCGCGTACGAGATGACGCTGATGGTCAAGCGGGTGGGCGACCACCTGGCGACCGCCCCACGTACCGGGCTGCCAGCCGGAGGGTGAGTCGGACGGCATGAGTGACCCAGGCCAGGACCATCTCGCCGACGCACCCGCCGGCATGCCCTTCGACCCGTCCGCCCCGGACCACGGGCACTGGTTCGACGACGACGCGGGTCCCGTCGTACGCCCCTACGCCATGACCCGCGGGCGGACCAGCCACGCTGGCCAGCACCGCCTCGACCTGATCGCCCTGGTCGTCGCCGAACCGGCGGCCGACGATCCGGTCTGGGACATGACCCTCTCCCCGGAACACGCCCACATCCTCGGGCTGTGCCGGGAACGACCCCAGTCGGTCGCCGAACTCGCGGCCGACCTCGACCTCGCGGTCGGGGTCGTCCGCGTCCTGATCGGCGACCTCGTCGATCAGGAACTGGTCCACGTGACCAGGCCGGTACCCCCGGCAGAACTGCCCGATGAATCCATTCTGCGTGAGGTGATCGATGGCCTTCGGGCGCTTTAGCCGCACCGGTGCCATGCACGCGGTGTCGCCGGTCGAGCCGCTGACCTTGAAGATCCTGGTCGCCGGAGGCTTCGGGGTGGGCAAGACCACCCTGGTCAGCTCGGTCAGCGAGATCAGACCGCTCAGGACCGAGGAACGGCTCTCGGAGCCCGGCACCGGTGTCGACGACACCGGGGGAGTGGAGGGCAAGAGCACCACGACCGTGGCCATGGACTTCGGGCGCATCACGCTCCGCGAGGACCTGGTCCTGTACCTGTTCGGCACACCCGGACAGGACCGCTTCTGGTTCCTGTGGGACGAGTTGGCCCAGGGTTCCCTCGGGGCCGTCGTCCTCGCGGACACCCGCCGGCTCGCCGACTGCTTCGCGGCCATCGACTACTTCGAGCGGCGCGCGATCCCGTTCGTGGTCGCGGTCAACTGCTTCGACGGAGCCGACCGCCACCCCGTGGTGACCGTCCGCACGGCACTCGACCTCGACCCCGGGGTACCGGTGCTGCTGTGCGACGCACGGGACCGCGAGTCCGTCAAGGACGTGCTGGTGGGGGTCGTGGAACACGCGATGTCCCTGGCCCGTGAGCGGCGCCGGAGCCTGTCCGCGGGGGCCTGACCGCAGCCTCCGTCCCGGCGGCCCGCCCGGTGCGTCCGGGGTGCGTCGGCATGGGCGCGGCCCGTACCCCCGCCGACTGGGGTACGGGCCGCAGCTCTCACGGGGGGTTCGCGGTCCCGGTCGCGACGCGAGACCGTGGAGCGAGTGTGAACCTGCCGTCGGGGCCCGTCAAGCGTTCGGACGACACCGACTGCCGACACCGGCTGCCGGCGCCGACTGCCGACACCCACTGCCGGCGCCGACCGCTCAGCGCACGGCGACGACGGCCGACCCGTGCCCGAACAGCCCCTGGTTGGCGGTGAGCCCCGCCC
Organism: Streptomyces sp. NPDC058880; assembly: GCF_042742535.1. Classification (NCBI taxonomy): domain Bacteria; kingdom Bacillati; phylum Actinomycetota; class Actinomycetes; order Kitasatosporales; family Streptomycetaceae; genus Streptomyces; species Streptomyces sp. NPDC058880. The sequence goes on along the minus strand of NZ_JBHYMC010000072.1, from coordinate 11,468 downwards.
GCGCCCCCGGGACCTGCCGCTGCCCGGCCGTACCGCGCAACTGCCAGGTCAGCTCGCAGACCTGTGCGATGGCCTGGGCCGGCACGGCCTCCCCGAAGGAGGACAGTCCGCCACTGGTGTTGACGGGGATCCGCCCGCCCAGCGCCGTCGCCCCGTCCCGCACCAGCTTCGCCCCCTCGCCCTCGGCGCACAGCCCGATGTCCTCGTACCACTCCAACTCCAGTGCGGTGGAAAGGTCGTACACCTCGGCGAGCGAGAGGTCTTGCGGCCCGAGCCCCGCCTCCTCGTAGGCGGCGCGCGCGATCGTGGACCGGAAGGATCCGGCCACCGGCTCCGCGGCCGTCGTCGAGTCGGTGGCGATGTCCGGAAGGTCCAGTACCGTCCGCGGATAGGTGGGCGTCACCGTCGACACGGCCCGGATCCGCACCGGATCGGCCATCCCGCGCGAGCGTGCGAAGTCCATGCTGGTGAGCACCAGTGCCGCGCCCCCATCGGAGGTGGCGCAAATGTCCAGCAACCGCAGCGGATCGGCGACCACCGCCGAGGCGGCAACCTCCTCGGTACTGACGGCCTTGCGGTAGCGGGCGTACGGATTGAGCCGCCCGGCCGCCGCGTTCTTCACCTTGACCTGCGCGAAGTCCTCCAGGGTGTCCCCGTGGATCGCCATCCGGCGGCGGGCGTACAGTGCGAAGTATGCCGGGTTGGTCGCGCCCAGCATACGGAAGCGCAGCCAGTCCGGGTCGTCGGGCCGGTCCCCACCGGCCGGTGCGAAGAACCCCTTGGGTGCCGCGTCGGCGCCGATCACCAGTACCACGTCGGCCAGGCCCGCCAGGATCTGCGCGCGGGCCGCCCCGATCGCCTGGGCACCGGAGGCGCAGGCCGCGTACACGCTGGTCACCCGGGCGCCCTGCCAGCCGAGGGCCTGGGCGAAGGTGGCTCCGGCCACGTAGCCGGGATAGCCGGAGCGAACGGTATCGGCGCCGACGATCGACCCCACGTCCGTCCAGTCCAGCCCGGCATCCGCGAGCGCCGCCCGCGCGGCGACCCTCCCGTACTCGACGAAGCCGCGACCCCACTTGCCCCACGGGTGCATGCCGGCCCCCAGGACAGCGACATCGGCGCTCACGCGACCCCTCCCACCGGCTTGAACTGCCAGGTCACCCACGTGGTGTCGGCGTCCTCGCCCAGTACGCCGCCCACCACCTCGACCTCCGCGCCCACCGCCAGGTCGGCGATCCCGGTCCCGGGCGCGGCCTGTCCCAGCACGACCATCCCCTCGGCCTCCAGCTCCACCGCGATCAGGGTGTACGGCTCCCAGGGCTCGGCCGGATCGGACACGTACGGCGCGGGCGGCCGGTAGCGCCCGTCGGTGTAGGACCAGACGCGGCCCCGGGGCGAGAGCGGCACCTCGGCGAGTTTCCCACCGCCGGGGCACCGCGGGTTGCGGCAGTGGACGTCCTCGCGGGGGAAGAACACCGCCGTACAGGCCGAGCACCGGGTGCCGAGCAGCCGGAAGCCGCCCCCGTCCGGTGCGTTCTCGGTGAACCACCCGCTCACGACGGGTTTCCGTGTGCGTGCCAAGACCCCTCCCAAACCCATTCGCTGACGCATCGTCAGGAATGAGGAGTCTGCCACGGCCGACGGCCCGGGTCACCGGTTCTCGGTGAGGCGCTTCCCGGCGATCGCACCGGGCCCGCGTCACGGCCGGCCGGAATCGTCCGGTGGGCGTGCCGGCGTGCCGGCGGGGCGGACCCCGCCCACCGCGACGGGGAAGTCGAAGTACGTGTCGGGATACGTCTCCGGCTTGTACGTGAAATGCCACCACTCCTCGGGGAGGTTCACGAACCCCTGCTCGCCCAGCACCCGCTTCAGCAGCTGTCGGTTCGCGCGGACGGCGCCCGTCACCCGTGGATCGTCCGTGTGCGACAGCGGATCGAAGAAGTCGAAGGCGGTCCCCATGTCGACCTCCCGGTGCGGCAGTTCCACCAGGGTCACGTCGACCGTGCTGCCACGGCTGTGTCCGGACCTCTGCGCGATGTACCCCTCGGGGATCAGCCGGTCGCGTTCCACCCGCGGGTGGAACTCCGCCCTGCGCGCCGGATCCTCCGGGCCGTCCTCCCCGCGCGCCCACCGCACGAACCGGTCGACCGCCCGTTGCGGCCGGTAACAGTCGTACACGCGCAGCGAGTAGCCCCGCCGCAACAGCGTCCGCTGCGCCCGCCGCAGGGCTTCCGCGGCCGGCCGGGCCAGCAGGCACTCGGGCTCCTCGTACCCGTCGACCACCGCGCCGGTGAAGTTCCGCCCACCCGCGTACCGCATGTCCTGCTCGATGCTCGGATCCACCTCCCGCAGCGCGGCGAACCCGGGCGGCGCCGAAGGCCCGCCCGCCAGCACTCCGACCAGTCCCACAACAGCCGCCGTCCGCATACCCCTCGGCATACCATCACGGCATGTCGGAACACCTGAGGGACTCGCACTGCTCCACCTGCGGAACGCCGTACGGCACGACCGGCTGGCCCCGCACCTGCCCGTCGTGCGGTACCAGGTCCTACCGCAACCCCCTCCCCGTGGCCGTCACCCTGCTCCCCGTCGAGGACGCGGACGGCACCGGCCTCGTGGTCATCACCAGGACGATCGAACCTGCCCTCGGCGGCATCGCCCTGCCCGGCGGCTTCATCGACTTCGGAGAGGACTGGCGTGACGCCGTCGTCCGCGAGCTGCGCGAGGAGACCGGGATCACCGCCCCCGCCTCGGACGTCACCCTGGCCGACGCCCTGAGCTCCCCGGCCGGCCACCTCCTCCTCTTCGGGCTCCTCCCGCCCCGCCCCGCCGACACGCTGCCCCCCTCGAAGCCGACGGACGAGACCACGGGCTGGCACGTCCTGCGCGCCCCGGCGGCGCTGGCCTTCCCCCTGCACACCCGGGCGGCGGCCTCCTGGTTCGCGGGCCGCTACGCCTGAGCCGTCGGCTCCGTCGGCTCCGTCGGCTCCGTCGGCCGCCGGTGCGGAGTCCGTTCCCCGAGCCGCAGCCGCCCGCACCGTCCGGCCACGGCCCTCCGAGCCGCCCGGCCGCCCGGCCGCCCGGCTACAGTCCCCGCACCACGACGTCTTCCACCTCCGTCCCGGCCTGGTCCTCCACCACCACCGTGTCCCCGGCCCACCGCACGGTGTACCGCTCGACCTCGCCGAGCCCGAAGCCCGGCCCCGGGTCCCGGACCACCACCCCGCCGCCCGTACGGCCCCGCGCCGGCGCCCAGACCTCCAGTTCCACCCCGTCGTGCGATGGCGACCCCGACCGCACCGGCAGCAGCGCACCCGCCCGTGCCAGCACCGGGATCCTGCCCTGCGGGGCGTCCAGCAGGATCTGCCCCGGCCCCTCGTAGGCGACCCCGGTCGCCGTGTCGTACCACCGGCCCCGCGGCAGCCGTACCGCCCGCCGGTCCGCCCCGCACTCCAGCACCGGCGCAACCAGCAGCGCGTCACCCAGCAGGAACGAGTCCTCGCAGTCCCGCAGCCGCCGGTCCTCCGGCGCCCCCCACCACACCGGCCGCACATACGGTGCGCCCGTCCGCCGCGCCATGTGCGCCAGACTCACGAAGTACGGCCGCAACCGCTCCCGTTCCGCCATCACCGCCCGCGCCTGCTCCTCCACCTCCGCACCGAACTCCCACGGCTCCCGCCGCCCCGCCCAGATCGCCGAATGTGTGCGGAACAACGGCAGGTACGCGCCCAGTTGCAGCCACCGCACGTACAGCTCCGGCGACGGCGAACCGCCGAACCCGCCCACGTCCGGCCCCGAATACGGCACCCCGCACAGGCCCATGCCCAGCACCAGCGCCAGTGAGGCGCGCAATCCGTCCCAACTGGTCTCCACGTCGCCCGACCAGGTGCCCCCGTACCGCTGCATGCCCGCCCAGCCCGACCGGGAGAACAGGAACGGCCGCTCCGCGGGCCGCAGCCGCACGAGGCCCTCCCAGCCGGCCCGCGCCATGCCCAGCGCGTACACGTTGTGGCCCTCGCGGTGGTCGCCGCCCGCCCCGTCCATCGCGTGGCGCGCCGATCGCGGCAGCGTGGCGTCCCCGAACGCAGCGAAGGACACCGGCTCGTTCATGTCGTGCCAGAAGCCGGAGAAGCCCTGGGCGAGGCGTTCCTCGTACAGTCCGCCCCACCACTCCCGCACCTCCGGATCCGTGAAGTCCGGATAGGCGCACTCGCCCGGCCAGACCTCACCGCGCACTTCCCGGCCGCGCCCGTCCCGTACGAAGGCGCCTCCCGACCCCACCGTCAGCCCGGCCGCGTGCAGCGCGTCACCCGCCTTGACGGCCGGGTCCACGATCGAGACCAGCCGCACCCCCTGCTCCCGCAGCTCCCGCGCCAGTCCCGGCAGATCCGGGAAGCGGTCCGCGTCCACTGTGAACACTCGGTGCCCGTCGTAGTGGTCGATGTCCAGGTGTAGGGCCGAGAGCGCGAGCCCGCGCGAGGCGTAGCCGGCGACTACCCGCCGCACCTCCGCAGCGCTCCCGAAGCCCCACCGCGCGTGCTGGTACCCCAGCGCCCATGCCGGCGGCACCGCGGCCCCGCCCGTCAGGCCCGACCAGCCCTGGAGGACCCGCGCCGGTGTCCCCACCAGCACCCAGCACCGCAGCGGCCCGCCCTCCATGCGCAGCTCGCTCGACCCGGGGCGGTCCTGCCCCGACCCGATGCCCTCCTCGCCCTCGCGCAGCACCACCCGGCCGTCCCAGCAGTTGTCGTGGAAGACCAGGTGGGTGCCCGCGTCGGCCACGACCATCTGCACCGGCATCGTGAGGTACAGCGGATCGACGCCCGGCCCGAAGCCCCCCTTGGGGTCGGTGTTCCACAGCCGGTACGTCCCGTCCCGGAGCCGCGGACCCGCCGCCCGTCCACCCAGCCCGAAGAACCGCGCGTCCGCCGCCACCTCGCTGCGCACCGCCCACCGCCCCCCGCCCCCTCCCGAGCCCGCCCCCTCCGCGGCCTCCCCGCCCGGAGGAACCGGCTCCCACCACCGCGGCGGCGACTCCCGCCGCAGCACCGTCCCGCCCGGCGTGCGCACCTCCAGCGCCCCGTGCCGGGACACCGCCACCGTCACCCGCTCCGACACCACCCGCCAGCCGCCCCCGGTGTCCGCTTCCAGCACGGCCCGCAGGTCCGGTTCGGGTCCGCTCCCGACCACCGCGTACGAGGGCGTCGCCCCGGCCCGGTCCCAGGCCCAGAACACCACCCCGCCCGCCATCACCCGCACCACCAGCTCCGAGCGCGCGAACCGCAGCACGCCCCCGCCCGGCCGGGGCTCCGTGCCGACCAGCAGCCCCGGCACCCTCGCCCGCTCCGCGCCCCGGCGCGGGAGCCCCTCGGCGTCCGCGCGCCGCCGCCGCCAGGCCGAGCGCCAGGCGCGCCGACCGCGCTCCGTACCGATGTCCTTCACCGCACGCACCAGATCACGACCGTCCATGCCGCTCACCCTGCCACCGGCCCCCGGCGGAAGGGGCGGCGTTCAACTGCCGTTCACCCACCGGCGGCACCTCCCACCGCTCACCCGACCGGCCAGGTCCGCCCTGGTGCAGCCGTCGATCACATGGCATCGTCCCTGTGAGCCGCCGCGCGCACCCCCGCGCGACGGAACCGTACGCACACGAAGCGCGAGCCGCAGACTTGACCGGGAGCCGATCCATGACCTCAGCCACCCAGCCGGAACCCCTCTGGGCGCCGGGCCCCGACCGGATCGCCGCGGCCCGGATCACCGCCTTCCAGGCCTGGGCCGCGACACGCTTCGGAGCCCCGGCGGACGGCGGCTACCCGGCCCTGCACCGCTGGTCCGTCGACGAGCTCGACACCTTCTGGCAGGCCGTCGCCGAGTGGTTCGACGTCCGCTTCACCACTCCGTACGAGGCCGTCCTCGCCGATCGGTCCATGCCCGGGGCCCAGTGGTTCACCGGAGCCACCCTCAACTACGCCGAGCACGCGCTGCGCGCCGCGGAGGATCCGGCCCGCGCCGACGTGCCCGCCCTGCTGTACGTGGACGAGACCCACGAGCCCGTGCCCGTCACCTGGGCCGAACTCCGCCGGCAGGTCGGCGCCCTCGCCGCCGAACTGCGCGCCCTCGGCGTACGCCCCGGCGACCGGGTCAGCGGCTACCTCCCCAACATCCCCGAGGCGGCCGTGGCCCTCCTCGCCACCGCCGCGGTCGGCGGAGTGTGGACCTCCTGCGCCCCCGACTTCGGCGCCCGCAGCGTGCTCGACCGCTTCCAGCAGGTCGAACCCGTCGTGCTGTTCACCGTGGACGGGTACCGCTACGGCGGCAAGGAGCACGACCGCCGCGAGGCCGTCGCCGAGCTCCGGGCCGAGCTCCCCACGCTGCGCGCCGTCGTGCACATCCCGCTCCTCGGCACCCCCGCCCCGGAAGGCGCCCTGGACTGGTCCGCCCTCACCGCCGCGGACACCGAGCCCGTCTTCGAGCCGGTCCCCTTCGACCACCCCCTCTGGGTGCTGTACTCCTCCGGCACGACCGGCCTGCCCAAGGCGATCGTGCAGTCCCAGGGCGGCATCCTCCTCGAACACCTCAAGCAGCTCGGCCTGCACTGCGACCTCGGCCCGGAGGACCGGTTCTTCTGGTACACCTCCACCGGCTGGATGATGTGGAACTTCCTCGTCTCCGGACTCCTCACCGGTACGACGGTCGTCCTCTACGACGGCAGCCCCGGCTACCCGGACACCGGCGCCCAGTGGCGCATCGCCGAACGCACCCGGGCCACCCTCTACGGCACGTCCGCTGCCTATGTGATGGCCTGCCGCAAGGCCGGGGTCCACCCCTCCCGCGACTTCGACCTCTCCGCGGTGAAGTGCGTGGCGACCACGGGCTCCCCGCTCCCGCCGGACGGCTTCCGCTGGCTCCACGACGAGGTAGCCGACGATCTCTGGATCGCCTCGGTCAGCGGCGGCACCGACGTCTGCAGCTGCTTCGCGGGGGCCGTCCCCACCCTCCCCGTGCACATCGGGGAGCTCCAGGCGCCCTGCCTCGGAACGGACCTCCAGTCCTGGGACCCGTCGGGCAAGCCCGTCATCGGCGAAGTGGGCGAACTCGTCGTCACCAACCCCATGCCGTCCATGCCGATCCACTTCTGGAACGACCCCGACGGCAGCCGCTACCGCGACAGCTACTTCGAGATGTTCCCGGGCGTCTGGCGTCACGGGGACTGGATCACGATCACCGACCACGGTTCGGTGGTCATCCACGGCCGCTCCGACTCCACGCTCAACCGCCAGGGCGTCCGGATGGGCTCCGCCGACATCTACGAGGCCGTCGAACGGCTCCCCGAGATCAAGGAGTCCCTGGTCATCGGCCTGGAAGAGCCCAATGGCGGGTACTGGATGCCGCTCTTCGTCCACCTCACCCCCGGCGCAGCCCTGGACGACGGCCTGCGCGCCAGGATCAAGGCGACGATCCGCGAGGAACTCTCCCCCCGCCACGTCCCCGACGAGATCATCGAGGTGCCGGGCATCCCGCACACCCTCACCGGCAAGCGCATCGAGGTCCCGGTCAAGCGGCTCCTCCAGGGCACACCGCTCGCCAAGGCGGTCAACCCCGGCTCCGTCGACAACATCGGCCTCCTCGGATTCTACGAGGAGCTGGCCCGCACCCGCACCCGCGACTGAGGTCACTGTCAGTGGCGCTGATTACGCTGAGTGAGCAAAGGATCGCACTCAGGGGGAGACAGTCATGCCACACAGGAACGACACCGGCACCGGTACCGCTGCGGACACCGGTGCCGGTACCGGAGGCCACCGCAGCCGCAGCACCGCGCGGCGCCGCGCACTGCGCCGCGAGGTCCCCAGCACCGTCGGCCTCCTGACCGACGCCCAGGACTTCGCGGCCATGTGCGGCTACCGCAGCTTCGGCTTCGACCACCCGGCCGACTACACCGACTACCTCCACCACGTCGACGGCCTGCTCCGGTCCCTCTCGGCCCGGGGCATCCACACCACCGTGGTGCTGTTCGACCCCGGCGAGTACGCCGAGTACTGCGGGGAGAACGGCCTGGACCCGGACACCTCCGAGACCCGCACCCGCTTCACCGCGGAATTGACCGGCAGCGGGACCGTCCTGCCCTACACGGGCCAGCCCCTCGACGAGCTCGTGCCCCTCCTCGTCGACGCAGCCGTCCGCCGCGCCACCTGGGAGTACGCCACCGAGGTCCTCGCGCGGGCGGGCCGCTGCGCGGACTGCGGGGACGACATCGGCCACGCGTCCTTCGACCGCGCCGCCGACACGCTGGAACGCCTCGTGGCCGGTGCCGGACCGGGCCACCACCACTTCGTGTGCAGCATCCCGACCGAGGAGGAGCAGCTCGTCGCCGTGCTGCACGCCGACTGCGGCGGCGAGCCCGACACCCTGCCGTACATCGACGACCGCGAGAGCCTCGCCTTCGTGACCGTCCTGGCCGCGGGGCTCGCCCTCGGCGGACCCGGGGGACTGGTGATGCGCAGTACCACCGAGGGCCGTGGGGACCGGGTCCACGGCTGGCGCCTCGACCGCGGCCGCCTCACGGCACTCTCGGCGGCCGCGGTCTTCGACGCCTACTGCACCGACGCCGGCACCGGAGACCTGATTTCCCCGGAACCAGGCGTCGAGTACTGCCCCGGGTACGAGGTCGACGCCCCCGGCCCGCACCACTGAAACGCCGAGGGGCCCCGCCACCGGCGGGGCCCCTCGGTCCACACGACGCGGCTCCGGCCTACTCGCCGGAGAGCACCGCCTGGGCGGCCGCGCGGGCCTCCTCGGCACTGTCCGCCGCACGGGCCGCGGCCGCTGCGCGCTCACACTGGGCCAGCGTGTGCTTGGCCAGCGTCGCCCTGACGTAGGGGATCGAGGCGGCACCCATCGACAGGGAGGTGACACCCAGACCGGTCAGTACACAGGCCAGCAACGGGTCGGAGGCGGCCTCGCCACAGACACCGCAGCTCTTGCCCTCTGCCTTGGCGGCCTCAGCCGACATGGCGATCAGGTCGAGCAGCGCCGGCTGCCAGGGGTCCTGGAGCCGGGAGACGGCGCCGACCTGCCGGTCGGCGGCGAAGGCGTACTGCGCCAGGTCGTTCGTCCCGAGCGACAGGAACTCGACCTCCTGGAGGATCGAGCGCGCGCGCAGCGCGGCAGAGGGGATCTCCACCATCGCGCCGAACTTCGCCTGGAGACCGGCCTCACGGCAGGCGTCGGCGAAAGCCTTCGCATCCGCGCGGTCGGCCACCATGGGGGCCATGACCTCAAGGTGCACCGGCAGGCCCTCGGCCGCCTTCGCCAGCGCGGTGAGCTGCGTGCGCAGCACCTCCGGGTGGTCCAGCAGCGAGCGCAGCCCGCGCACACCCAGAGCCGGATTCGGTTCGTCGGCCGGCGTCAGGAAGTCCAGCGGCTTGTCGGCGCCCGCATCGAGCACGCGGACGACGACCCGCCCCTCGGGGAAGGCTTCGAGCACCTTGCGGTAGGACTCGATCTGCTTCTCCTCGGACGGAGCCTTCTTGCTGTCGTCCAGGAACAGGAACTCCGTCCGGAACAGGCCCACCCCCTCGGCTCCGGCCTCTACGGCAGCCGGCACGTCCGCAGGCCCGCCGACGTTGGCCAGCAGCGGCACCCGGTGACCGTCGGAGGTGGCGCCGGGACCGGAGGAGGCGGCCAGCGCCGCCCTGCGCTCGGCTGCCGAGGCCTCCAGCTCGGCCCGCTTCTCCGCGGACGGCGCGACGAACAGGTCGCCCGTGCTGCCGTCCACCGCGATCACGGTGCCTTCGGCGATCTCGCCGGCCCCCGGCAGCGCCACGATCGCCGGCACGCCCAGTGCCCGGGCCAGGATCGCGCTGTGGCTGGTCGGCCCGCCCTCCTCGGTCACGAAGCCGAGGACGAGGGTCGGGTCGAGCAGGGCCGTGTCCGCCGGGGCCAGGTCACGCGCGATCAGCACGTAGGGCTCGTCGCTGTCGGGCACACCGGGCATCGGCACGCCGAGCAGCCGCGCCACGATCCGGTTGCGCACGTCGTCCAGGTCGGCCACCCGGCCGGCCATGTACTCCCCGGCTCCCGCGAGCAGGTCGCGGTAGGCGGCGAAGGCGTCGTACACACCGCGCTCGGCGGTGCTGCCGACGGCGATCCGCCGGTTGACGTCCGCCATCAGCTCGGGGTCCTCGGCGATCATCGCCTGGGCCTCCAGCACGTGCTGGGCCTCGCCACCGGCCAGCTGGCCACGCGCGATCAGGTCGGCCGCGACGGCACTCACGGCCTGGCGGGCGCGCCCCTGTTCGCGCGCCGCCTCGTCAGCGGTGATCTGCCTGGCCGGCGGCTCGAGAACCGCCGTGCCCATGTGCCGCACCTCGCCGATCGCCACCCCGTGGCTCACGCCGACGCCTCGCAGCGTTGTCTCCATTTCACCCGTCTCCGATTGGGCGGCGGCCCTGGCCGCCGCGGTGGATGTCCGTCGCGCCCCTTGCGGGCGGAAGGGTCACTGCCAGCTGAAGAGCGCGTCGTCAGCCTTGACGTCGCCGGACTCGACGAGATCGGACAGGGACTCGGCCGTCGCCTCCAACGCCACGACGGGACAGATCGGGGACTTGCCGAGCGCCTCGACGGCAGCGGGGTTCCAACGGATGACCGCCTGGCCGCGGGTCACGGTGTCGCCTTTGCTGACGAGCAGCTCGAAGCCCTCGCCGTTGAGCTGGACCGTGTCGATGCCGAGGTGCGTGAGTACACCGTGGCCCTCGCCGTCTACCACCACATATGCGTGCGGGTGCAGGGAAACGACCACGCCGTCGACGGGGGCCACCGCCTCCGAGGGCTCGCGCACGGGGTCGATGGCGGTGCCCGGTCCCACCATCGCGCCGGAGAACACCGGATCCGGCACTGCCGCGAGTCCGATGGCGCGACCGGCAAGAGGGGACGTCACGCTGGTCATGAGGGGCCTCCCAGGGGTGGGGCTTTCGGTGTCGCCGTCACTGACTGTCGCGAACGGCGTACTCTTCTGAAGGATAAGTCACCAGTTGTACGGGTTCGTCCGGTGCAGGTCCCGATCCGGACTGATGCTTCCGCACGGAGACTAGTGGACTAGACCGGTGGACTAGACCATACGCCTGAATCGATTTGCTTGGGCACCCCCCGGCCTGTACTGTCGTGACTCCCGCCAGGACGCCCCGCGTGAACTTCTCGCGAACGGCAGCTGACGGGCATCCCTCTCTTCAGCTTCGGACCACCTCTCTCATCCTCCTTCGCCTGCCCTTTCGGTCATGCGGAGAGTGGTTAGGGAGAAGGGAATTCGCTGATAGAGTCGGAACGGCCGGAAAGGGAAACGCGAAAGCGAAAACCTGGAAAGCGCCGAGGAAATCGGACACGAAAGAGTCTGATAGAGTCGGAAACGCAAGACAGCAGAACGAAAGCCCGGAGGAAAGCCGCAGCGAGTGTCGCTGGGGTGAGTACAAAGG
>NZ_JBHYMC010000071.1:0-37984 GCF_042742535.1 Streptomyces sp. NPDC058880 | reverse complement strand
CGCTCCCGCAACCCCGAAAGATCACCACGCTCAACGCCCACGGTCCTCGCAACTCCCACAGATCGCGGGTGTTGCGAGGACCGCTAGAACCCAAGCCTCTGTGCGGGGCCCCGGCCGTGTTCCCGCCGGTGATCAGGCCAGCAAGGCGGGGATCGTCGCCTCGTGGGCCTCGCGAAGCTCGGCCAGGGGCAGGCTGAACTCGCCCTGGACCTCGATCTCGTCGCCGTCCACCACGCCGATGCGGGTGACCGGCAGGCCGCGCGCACCGCACATGTCGGTGAAGCGGAGCTCCTCGCTACGCGGGACGGCCACGATGGCGCGGCCCGCGGACTCGGAGAAGAGGAACGTGAAGGCGTCCAGGCCCTCGGGGACCACGACGCGCGCGCCGTTGCCGCCCTTGAGGCAGGACTCGGCGAGCGCCTGGATGACGCCCCCGTCGGACAGGTCGTGCGCGGCGTCGATCATGCCGTCGCGCGAGGCGGAGATGAGGATCTCGGCGAGCAGCTTCTCCCGGCCCAGGTCCACCTTCGGCGGCAGGCCTCCGAGGTGGTCGTGGACGACCTGGGACCAGGCCGAGCCACCGAACTCGGCGGCGGTGTCGCCGAGCAGGTAGAGCAGCTGGCCCGCCTCCGCGAACGCCATCGGCGTACGGCGGTTGACGTCGTCGATCACGCCGAGGACGGCCACGACCGGGGTCGGGTGGATCGCGACGTCGCCGGTCTGGTTGTAGAGGGAGACGTTGCCGCCGGTCACCGGGGTGCCCAGCTCCAGGCAACCGTCCGCGAGACCGCGGGTGGCCTCGGCGAACTGCCACATGACGCCCGGGTCCTCGGGGGAGCCGAAGTTCAGGCAGTCGGAGATCGCCAGCGGCTTGGCTCCGGTCGCGGCGACGTTGCGGTATGCCTCGGCCAGGGCCAGCTGCGCGCCCGTGTACGGGTCGAGCTTGGCGTAGCGGCCGTTGCCGTCCGTCGCCATGGCCACGCCGAGGTTGGACTCCTCGTCGATGCGGACCATACCCGCGTCCTCGGGGTGCGCCAGCACGGTGTTGCCCTGCACGAAGCGGTCGTACTGGTCGGTGACCCAGGACTTCGAGGCCTGGTTCGGGGACGCGACCAGGGCCAGGACCTGCGCGCGCAGCTCCTCGGAGGTCTGCGGGCGGGGCAGCTTGCCCGCGTCGTCCGCCTGGAGGGCGTCCTGCCACTCGGGGCGGGCGTAGGGGCGGTGGTAGACCGGGCCCTCGTGGGCGACGGTACCCGGGGGGACGTCCACGATCTGCTCACCGTGCCAGAAGATCTCCAGGCGCTCGCCGTCGGTCACCTCACCGATCACGGTGGCGATGACGTCCCACTTCTCGCAGATCTCCAGGAAGCGGTCGACGTGCCGCGGCTCGACGATCGCGCACATGCGCTCCTGCGACTCGCTCATGAGGATCTCCTCGGGCGAGAGCGTCGCGTCACGCAGCGGGACGGTGTCGAGCTCGACGCGCATGCCGCCGGAGCCGGCCGAGGCCAGCTCGGATGTGGCGCAGGACAGGCCGGCTCCGCCGAGGTCCTGGATGCCCGCGACCAGCTTCTCCTTGAAGATCTCCAGGGTGCACTCGATGAGGAGCTTCTCCTGGAACGGGTCGCCGACCTGGACGGCGGGGCGCTTGGTGGGCTTGGTGTCGTCGAAGGTCTCGGACGCGAGGACCGAGACGCCGCCGATGCCGTCGCCGCCGGTGCGGGCGCCGTAGAGGATGACCTTGTTGCCGGGGCCGGAGGCCTGGGCGAGGTGGATGTCCTCGTGCTTCATGACGCCGATGCAGCCGGCGTTGACGAGCGGGTTGCCCTGGTAGCAGGCGTCGAAGACGACCTCGCCGCCGATGTTGGGCAGGCCCAGGCAGTTGCCGTAGCCGCCGATGCCCGCGACGACGCCCGGCAGGACGCGCTTGGTGTCGGGGTGGTCGGCCGCGCCGAAGCGCAGCGGGTCGACGACGGCGACCGGGCGGGCGCCCATGGCGAGGATGTCGCGGACGATGCCGCCGATGCCCGTGGCCGCGCCCTGGTAGGGCTCGATGTAGCTCGGGTGGTTGTGCGACTCGACCTTGAAGGTGACCGCGTAGCCCTGGCCGACGTCGACGACGCCGGCGTTCTCGCCGATGCCGACGAGCATCGCGTCGTTCTGGGGGACCTTCTCGCCGAACTGCTTCAGGTGGACCTTGCTGCTCTTGTACGAGCAGTGCTCGGACCACATGACCGAGTACATGGCGAGCTCGGCGCCGGTCGGGCGGCGGCCGAGGATCTCCCGGATCCGGGCGTACTCGTCCTCCTTGAGGCCGAGCTCCTTCCACGGCTGGGAGGCGTCCGGGGTTTCGGTGGCGTTCTTGACGGTGTCGAGGCTCATGCGCTGACCAGCTTCTTCAGGACCGACGTGAAGAACGGGAGGCCGTCGGTGCGGCCGGTCCCGATCAGCGGTTCGACCGCGTGCTCGGGGTGCGGCATCAGGCCGACGACGTTGCCCTCGGCGTTGGTGATGCCGGCGATGTCGCGGAGCGACCCGTTCGGGTTCACGTCCAGGTACCGGAAGGCCACTCGGCCTTCGGCCTCCAGTTCGTCGAGCGTGCGCTCGTCGGCGACGTACCGGCCGTCCATGTTCTTGAGCGGTACGGAGATCTCCTGGCCGGCGCTGTAGTCGCCGGTCCACGCGGTCTCCGCGTTCTCCACCCGCAGCTTCTGGTCGCGGCAGATGAAGTGCAGGTGGTTGTTGCGGAGCATCGCCCCCGGCAGCAGGTGGGCCTCGGTGAGGACCTGGAAGCCGTTGCAGATGCCGAGGACCGGCATGCCGGCCCTGGCCTGCTCGATGATGGTCTCCATCACCGGCGAGAAGCGGGAGATGGCCCCGGCGCGCAGGTAGTCCCCGTAGGAGAAGCCGCCCGCGAGGACGACCGCGTCGACCTGGTGCAGGTCCTTGTCGCGGTGCCAGAGCGAGACCGGCTCGGCCCCCGCGAGGCGGACGGCGCGCAGCGAGTCACGGTCGTCGAGCGTTCCGGGGAACGTGACGACTCCGATGCGAGTGGTCACCGTCAGGCCTCGACCTTCACGGTGAAGTCTTCGATGACGGTGTTGGCGAGGAACGTTTCGGCCATCGTGTGGATGCGGTCGAGGGCGGCCTGGTCGACCGGTCCCTCCACTTCCAGTTCGAAGCGCTTCCCCTGACGGACGTCGGCGATGCCCTCGAAGCCCAGGCGCGGCAGTGCACGCTGCACCGCCTGGCCCTGGGGGTCGAGGATCTCCGGCTTGAGCATGACGTCGACTACGACGCGTGCCACTGGCACTCCCGATGAGGTGGTTGGTGCAAGGCGGTTCCATCAGCGTACCCGGCCGAAATTTCTACGCGGGTAGATATGGAAGCGGCTTGATCACCGCGCCGTTTCGGCTTCACCAACGCTTCGCAAAATCCCCAGGAAAACCACGTACCCGGCATTGCGACGGGACACGCGGAGAGAATTAACTGAGCTTCACAATGCAATGGGAATCGAGGTACAAAGGAATCAACCGGGATTCCGGTCGAAAGTTGCATTGCCCCAGAACATCCGAACAGGCGACATCGCCGCACGTCAGCAGGTGGCGCTGTCGCACGAAGGGACCGATATCCGTGGCGCAGCGCGTAGTAGTGACGCTCTCCGACGACATCGACGGCGGAGAAGCGGCGGAAACGGTCATGTTCGCCCTGGACGGTAAGTCGTACGAGATCGACCTGAATGCGGCCAACGCAAAGAAACTGCGGAAGAGCCTCGCGCCCTTCGTGGCCGCCGGACGCCGCCGGTCGCGCTCGGGGAAGACCTTCAAGCACACCTCGGTCGCGCCCGACCCGGCGGTCGTCCGCGCCTGGGCCCGGTCCAACCAGCACGACGTGCCGCCGCGGGGCCGCATCCCGAAGAAGATCTACGAGGCCTACAACGCGGCCCACTGAGGGCCGATTTGCCAAGGCCCCCCACCCGTCCGCTAGTGTGTGGATCACGCCGAAGGGGCCGGACCGCAGGTCAGACCCTCCGAGGTCGTGCGGGTGTAGTTCAGTAGCAGAACATCCCTCTTCCAGAGGGAAGGCGCAGTGTGCGATTCCTGTCACCCGCTCTGCATGACTTTCCGACCACTCAGGTGGATCGGGTAGAGTGATGCACGTACTGCCCCGGCAGTGCACTGCTTGCGGACGTAGCTCAGTTGGTAGAGCACCACCTTGCCAAGGTGGATGTCGCGCGTTCGAGTCGCGTCGTCCGCTCTGTGAAGGAAGGCCCCGATCATTCCGATCGGGGCCTTCTTCGTATTTCCCCTTTCGCCGCCGACGGCCTCGGAACGCCCTGACAAATGTCATCGCCGGTCGTGACAACGCGCACTGCCGGGCCGCTCCGGACGCCGCGACGCTTGATCCATGACTGACACCGTGATCCAAGCCCGGGACCTGCGCCGGGGCTACGCCGGAGGATTCGAGGCCGTACGAGGCGTCTCCTTCTCCGTGGCGCGGGGTGAGGTCTTCGCCCTGCTCGGCACCAACGGCGCGGGCAAGACCTCCACCGTCGAAGTGCTGGAGGGACTCGCCGCGCCGAGCGGCGGGCAGGTCCGCGTCTTCGGCCTCGATCCCCTCACCCGGCGGGCCGAGGTCCGGCCGCGCACCGGGGTCATGCTCCAGGAGGGCGGCTTCCCCTCGGACCTATCGGTCGTCGAGACCGTGCGGATGTGGGGCGGGGTCACCACCGGCGCCCGCCCGGCGGCCGAGGTGCTGGAGCTGGTCGGCCTGACCGCGCGCTCCGGCGTACGCGTGAAGCAGTTGTCCGGCGGGGAACGGCGGCGCCTGGACCTGGCGCTGGCCCTGCTCGGCCGACCCGAGGTGCTCTTCCTGGACGAGCCCACCACCGGCATGGACCCCGAAGGGCGCCAGGAGACCTGGGCCCTGGTGCGCGCACTGCGGGAGCAGGGCACCACGGTGCTGCTGACCACGCACTACCTGGAGGAGGCAGAGGAGCTCGCGGACCGCCTCGCGATCCTCCACGAGGGCGAGCTGGTCCTGTCCGGGACCCCGGCCGAGGTGACCGCCACCCGGCCGGCCCGGATCCGCTTCGCCCTGCCCGCCGGGACGCCCGCCGCCCGGCTGCCGCTGTCGTTGCGGGCGGCCGCCTTCGGGCAGCGCGTGGAGATCCGTACCGAGGCGCTCCAGGAGACCCTGGCCCAACTGCTCGGCTGGGCCCGGGAGAACGGCGTGGAACTGGGCGGGCTCGACGCCCGGTCCGCCTCCCTGGAGGAGGCCTTCCTGGAGATCGCCCGGAACCGCCGCAACACCGGCGACCGCACCGGTCGCACCGGCCACGGCAGCCACGGCAGTCACGACAGTCACGACAGTCACGACGACACCATGGCGGGGACCCGATGAGCACGCTCACCCTGAACGCCGGCCGGATCACCGCGCTCGGCCGCTCCGAGCTCACCCTGCTGGTGCGCAACCGGGCCGCACTCGGCGTGGCCCTCCTGATGCCCCTGCTGATGGTGTTCGTCCTGCGCTCCTCCCTCACCGGCGTCGAGGGCGCCGCGGCCGTCGGCGAGGCCACCCTGACCGGCGGGATCGGCATGGTGCTGCTCCTCGTCGTCTACATGAACCTGGTCTCCGCCTACGTCGCCCGGCGCGAGGAGCTCGTCCTGAAGCGGCTGCGCACCGGCGAGGCCCGGGACCTGGAGATCCTGGCCGGGACGGCGCTGCCCGCCGCCTGCCTGGCGCTCGGCCAGATCGCCGTCCTCGCGGTCGCCGGGGCGCTCGCCCTGGACGTGCGCATGCCGCAGAACCCGCTGCTGCTCGTGGCGGCCGTCTTCGCCGGCCTCCTGCTGCTGGCCGCGCTGTCCGCGGTGACCAGCTCCTTCACCCGCACCGTGGAGACCGCCGGCCTCACCACGCTGCCGCTGTTCCTGGCGACCGTGCTCGGCTCGGGGCTGTTCGCCCCGACGGACTCGCTGCCCGACCTGGCGGCCTCGCTGTGCGAACTGTTGCCGCTGAGCGGCGTGATGGTCCTCGTACGGGCCGGCTGGAGCGGCGGAGCGGAGGGCGGGGACCTGCTGGGCGCCGGACTGAACGTGCTGGCCTGGATCGTGATCAGCGTGTTTGCTGTCCAGCGGTGGTTCCGCTGGGAACCGCGTCGCTAGGACGAGTCGGGGGACGGGAACCGTGTCGAAGCTGACCGGGTGGTGGAAGAACCGCAACACCGCGGGGAAGGTCGAGCTCTACACCCGGGGGTCGTTCTACGTCTTCGTGCTCTTGGAGATCCTGTCCTTCGCGCTGACCCCGCTGGCCGCCGCGGCCGCCGACGGGACCTCCTTCGTGGTGCCCCTCTCGCTCTTCCTGATGATGTGCGCACACGCGGCCCTGTGCGGGGTGCTCACCTCCCGGGCACTGCACTGGGTGGTGGGGCGGCGTGAGCGCCCCACCCGACTGGCAGTGGCCACCGCCCTGGTGACGGCGGGATGCGTCCTGGCCGTCCTCACCGTGCGGACCACCGGGGAGTCCCAAGCGACCGTGGCACCGACCATGGTGGCCGGACTAGCCTGGTTCACCTCCGGATCGCTCGTCCTGTGCCTGAAGTCGGTACGGCGGATGTGGTACGTCGCCGCGGCGGCGGCCGTCGCCACCGGGCTGGCCGCCCTGAGCCTCGGCATGCCGGTGGGGAAGGCGCTCGGGTACGCCGTCGGCGTGCTGCTGGGAGGCCTGTTCTTCGGAGCCACCAGCGGGTTCTCCGGCTGGCTGCTGAGGACCGTCTACGAGCTGGACCGCTCCCGCGAGGTCCAGGCACGGCTGGCGGTGGCCGAGGAACGGCTGCGCTTCGGCCGCGACCTGCACGACGTGATGGGCCGCAACCTGGCCGTGATCGCCCTCAAGAGCGAGCTGGCCGTCCAGCTGGCCCGGCGCGAACGCCCCGAGGCGGTGGAGCAGATGATCGAGGTCCAGCGGATCGCCCGGGAGTCCCAGCGGGAGGTCCGGGACGTGGTGCGCGGCTACCGGGAGGCGGACCTCGCGGTGGAGCTGGAGGGAGCGCGCGGGGTGCTGAGCGCGGCCGGGATGGAGTGCCGGGTCGACTTCCGGCCGGACCGGGAGCTCCCCTCGGAGGTCCAGTCGGCACTCGGCTGGGTGGTCCGCGAAGCCACGACGAACGTGCTGCGGCACGGGGACGCACAGCGCTGCCGAATCCGGCTGGCGGCTCCGGCGAGCGGCCCCGTGACGCTCGTGGTGGAGAACGACGGCGCGCCGGAGGCTCCTGCCGGGCCGCCCGGCTCGGGACTGGCCGGGCTGCGGGAGCGGCTCGCCGCGCTGGAAGGAACCCTGGAGGCGGGGCTGGTCGGTGACGGCCGGTTCCGGCTGCGTGCGGAGATACCGGGCCCACGGCTCGACGGACTGGAGGTGCGGGCGTGAGCCCGGTACGCGTACTGCTCGCCGACGACGAGCACTTGATCCGCGGGGCGCTGGCGGCGCTCCTCGCTCTGGAGGACGACCTGCTGGTCGTCGCGGAGGCGGCGTCCGGCCCCGAGGCGCTGGCGATGGCACGGGCGCACCGCCCGGACGTGGCGGTGCTGGACCTGCAGATGCCGGGGGCGGACGGTGTGAGTGTCGCCACATCCCTGCGGGCCGAACTCCCCGACTGCAAGACGATGATCGTGACCAGTCACGGGCGTCCGGGACACCTGAAGCGGGCGCTGGCGGCGGGGGTGCGCGCCTTCGCCCCGAAGACGGTCTCGGCGCAGCGGCTGGCCGAGCTGATCCGGACCGTGCACGCCGGAGGCCGTTACGTGGACCCCGAGTTGGCGGCCGACGCGATCAGCGCCGGGGACTCCCCGCTGACCGCGCGGGAGGCCGAGGTGCTGGAGCTGGCGGGGGACGGGGCGCCGATCGCGGAGATCGCGGAGCGGGCCTCGCTGTCGCAGGGGACGGTCCGCAACTACCTGTCCTCGGCGGCCACGAAGCTGGGCGCCGAGAACCGTCATGCGGCAGTGCGTCTCGCGAGGGAGCGAGGTTGGGTATAGTAGGTCTCGCCTTACGGCGCCTGCGGACATAGCTCAGTTGGTAGAGCACCACCTTGCCAAGGTGGATGTCGCGCGTTCGAGTCGCGTTGTCCGCTCTGTAAGGAAGAAGCCCCGGTCCTCGGACCGGGGCTTCTTCGTTCCCTACGACCAGTCCAGGCCGGTCAGACGCTCGTACGCCTCGATGTACTTCGCGCGGGTCTGCGCGACGACCTGCGTCGGGAGGGCCGGCGGCGGCAGTTCGCCCTTCGGGTCCCAGCCGGAGGCCGCGGAGGCCAGCCAGTCACGGACGTACTGCTTGTCGAAGGAGGGCTGGGAACGCCCCGGCTCCCACTGGTCGGCGGGCCAGAAGCGGGAGGAGTCCGGGGTCAGCACCTCGTCCGCGGCGACCAGCGCGTGGTCCTTCGGGTCGAAGCCGAACTCGAACTTGGTGTCGGCCAGGATGATCCCGCGCTCACGGGCGATGTCCCGGGCGCGGCTGTACACGGCGAGGGTGGTCTGGCGCAGCAGCGCGGCCGTCTCGGCGCCGGTGGTGCGCGCGACCTCCTCGTAGGAGACGTTCTCGTCGTGCTCGCCCACCTCGGCCTTGGCAGCCGGGGTGAAGATCGGGCCGGGCAGCTCGGAGCCGTCCACGAGGCCTTCGGGAAGACCGAGGCCGCAGACGGTGCGGGTCTTGTTGTACTCGGCGAGGCCCGAGCCGGTGAGATAGCCGCGGGCCACGCACTCGACCGGGACCATGTCGAGGTTCTTGCAGACCAGCGTGCGGCCGGCCCAGTCGGCGGGGGCACCGGCGGGCAGCTCGGTGGAGATGACGTGGTTCGGGACGAGGTCCGCGAGCTGGTCGAACCACCACAGGGAGAGCTGGGTCAGGACGCGGCCCTTGTCCGGGATCTCGGTGGGCAGCACCCAGTCGAAGGCGGAGATGCGGTCGCTGGCGACCATGACGAGGCGGCCGTCCTCGTCCTGGTAGAGGTCGCGCACCTTGCCGGTGTGGAGGTGGACGAGGCCCGGAACCTGAACCGGCTCGGGCTTTTCGACGAATCCGGACACGGGGTCTCCCTGTGGTTCTGTATGAAGCGCACCCCGATTCTCGCGCACCCGGCCGCCCACCCCCGGACAGGGGGTGTGTCGGCCGAGCCCGGTCGGGTCAGTCGTGCTTGCAGATCCGGTCGAGGAGGTTGGCCGTGGCCCGCTGCACGCGCTCGTCGACGTGGCCGGGACGGTCGAGGGCCGGGGACCAGGCGAACGTGCCGGAGGCGAAGACCAGCGCCCCGCTGGGGGCCCGGTAGAGGGAGGTCTCCTGGTGACGGCGCTGACCCTCGCTGTCGAGGTACGGGGAGTGCGCGAGCAGGATCCGGTCCTGGTGCTCGGGGAGCTGGGTGCGCGGGAAGTACCGGTCGGCCTCGCCTGCGACCAGGCCGGGCAGTTCGTCGTTCTCGCCGGCGCCGGTGGAGTCCCACAGCCAGTGCGTGGCGTTGCGCACGATCATCGGGGCGGGTTCCGGGACCCGGCCCGCGTACTGGATGCCGAGCAGCTGCTGCTCCGGGCGGTCGACCTCGCGCCAGAGGGCGGGGCGGCCCGGTCCGCGGCGTTTTCGGCAGGTGAGCAGCCGGTCGGGGACGCCGGAGGGCGACGGGCCGAGCTCGACCTGCCAGTACATGGTGTTCGCGGAGAGGAACACGAGGGAGGTTCCGTGGTGGCGCGCCCGCTCGACGGTGCGGCGCATCGGGGCCGACCAGTACTCGTCGTGGCCGGGGAAGACCAGGCCGCGGTAGCGGGTGGGGTCGATGCGGCCGGCGTGCAGGTCGCGGGTGTCGGCGTAGGCGATGTCGTAGCCGTAGCGCTCGGCCCAGCGGATGAAGTCGTAGGCGTGGCCGACGTGGAGGGGCAGGCCGGCGCCCGCGTAGGGCCGGTCGAAGGAGACGGTGACGGCCGCGTCCCGCTCGCCGAGGAGGCGGCCCGCCTCGTCCCATGCGTGGTAGAGGCTGGCGCCCGTCCGGCCGTCCTCCGGGTAGAGGTTGTAGGCCTGCCACGTGATGTCGGGGAGCAGGAGCAGCAGGTCGGCGGGGTGGTCGTCGCGGACCGTGAAGGGGATGTGGGAGCGGTAGCCGTCGGCGGTGGTCAGGACGGCGACGTACGCGCCGACGCTCCAGTAGGACGGGACCTGCAGGCGCCAGGAGAGCCACCAGTGGTGGCAGGAGACGGTACGGTCCGCGGCGAGGGGGGCGGGCTGGACGATGCCGGAGAGGCGGGGGCTCGTGGTGATTTTAGAGGCGCCGTCGCCGCCGTAGTGGCCGATCCGGTAGACGTCGACGGAGAACTGCTGGGGCGGGTCGACGGTGATGTGGAAGTCGATGGCCTCGCCCGGGGCTACCGCGCCAGTGGAGGCGAAACCCTTGATCTGACGGTGCACGTCGTCGGCGGTGCGGGGGCCTCCGTTGCCGCGGGCCCGGGGGATCTGGCCGGTGCCGGCGACCGCGGCGGCCGGGTCCACGTACCAGGGGACGACCTGGCCGGTGTCGTCGAAGTAGAGCTCACTGCCCCGGAACCAGGGCAGGGGGCCCTGCCCGAAGGGGTCGTTCACCGCGTGCGCGAGCGCACCCGACTCCCAACGCCGGATCTGGTCGGTACCCATGACCGTTCCCCTCCCTCGCTCCCCCGGTCGGCATGCGTCGCCTCGGTGCGTGGCGCTCGTGGCGCCGGTACGGCAGTGCGCGGAGATCCGCTTCGGGATCGTCCAGCCGCGACCGGTCCCAGCACATCACATAACGCACGCAGTCCGTCACCGTTCGTCGCGAATTGACGAGAACGGAACAATGGCATCCGTATATCCGTGCGATGCGTCGCCGCTCCGGGGCGGTGTCGGGGGTGTCTCAGACCAGCCGGACGGGCTTCTCCGTGCGGACCCCGAGGGCCGAAAGCCAGTCCCGCAGCGGCCCCGGGTCGCCGTCCTCGACCAGGCGGAGCACGCGGGGTGCGAGATCCGTCCGGCGGTCGCCGCCGACGAGCAGGACCGGTCCGTCGAGCCAGTCCATTCCGGGGGCGGCCCCAGCCGAGTCCACGGCAGCGCAGCACACCATCGCCGTCACGTGGTCGGCCAGCAGATCCCGGCCGCTGCGCGGCGGCTGGAGCGGGAAGAGCGGTACGGCGTCCGCGCCGCGCGCCTTCGCGGCCGCACCGGCCGCGCCCGCGGCCCGCTCGGCACGGGCCAGGTCGGCGCTGAGCCGCCCGGCCAGGGCCTCGCCGAGCGCTCCCTCACCGGCGGCGCCCGTGAGGCAGCCCAGCACCCGCTCCAGCGTGGGCCCGGCGAAGCCGTCCACACCGCGGGGCACCGCGGCGGCGGCCTCGATCGTGGCGGATCCCGCTGTACCCGAAGCGCCGGACGGAGCCGGCGAGCCGGCGGCTCCGGCAGCGGCGGGAGCCACCGGGGCGACGGCGGTGACGGGGGCGACCGGAGCAGTGGAACCGGCACCGGCCGGTCCCGGGTCACCAGCGGACGCGGAGCCGCCGACTGCCCCGGCAGGTCCCGCGGGCGGTCCCGCAGGGGCGGCGAGCGCGTCCAGCGCGGCGTGCAGGCGGGCCGCCTCCGCCCGCCACGTGCGGTCCACGACCTCTTCGGGATAGGCCGCCCAGTCCACCGGGGACCAGTCCGGCCCGGCCTCGGCCGGGCCTCCGTGGAAGAGCCGCGCGGCCAGCAGCGAGGTCGCTTCGTCGATCACGCCGGGCTGCTCCAGCAGGTCACAGGCGGGCCGCTCGCCGAGGCGCGAAGTGAAGCCCTCGGCCAGCCGGTCCCGCCGGGACAGCTCGGTCAGCGCCGAGACCACCCCGGCGTCCAGGTGCGCGGGCCAGCGGCCCATCCGCCAGGCGGGCAGGGCCACCCGGGTCAGCAGCCGGTCCCAGCCCGCGTAGGCGAGGCCGACCTGCTCCTGGGCGACGATGCGCAGCCCGTAGTCCACACCCTGTGCACGGTCCGAGGCGGCGGCAGCCACCCCGCGCTCCATCTCGGCGGCGTCCGTCCTGCACAGCCTCAGCAGTAGCCGGGCCGGACCGGCGATCCAGCCGAGACCGCGGCGACTGCCCACGTCCACGGCGGCGTCCAGGCCCCGTACGAAGCCTCGCGCGTCGGCTATGTCCGGGTGCGCGGAAGGACCTGTACCGGCGACGACCGGCGCAAGCACGGCCCGCAGCTCTGCGACCCGCATCCACCACAGGAACGGCGAGCCGATCACCAGTACGGGAGCCGCGCCGGGCGCGGACCGGGAACCGCCGGCCGCGCCGCTGCGGCGGTGGGCCGGATGGGCGCGGTCCTCCAGCCAGCTGTCGCAGTCCGGCGTCAGGGCTATCGCGGAGGGCGGCGGTACGTCCATCCGGTCGGCCAGGTCCCGCACCAGCCGGTAGAGGTCGGGGGCCGCGGCCTCGGACAGCGACACCGTCGGCGTCACCGCCGGGCTCGCCCGCAACACCACCGCGGCGAAGATCCCGGCAAGGAGCAGCACCACCGCCGCAACCACGCACACCACGAGCGTCACGGCGGCCCAGGGCTCGCCACCCAGCCGACCCGTCGCCCGGGCGGCCACCAGCACCACCGCGAGGGCGGCGGGCAGCAGCGCCACGGCCAGGGCCCGGCTGCGCACGCGCAGCACGGCCAGAGCGCGGGACCGCGCGGACGGAACGCCCGCTTCCATGATCGAACCGATTCCGGACACGGCCGGTCTCACCCCCTCTGCCCTGCGGCTGCGTTGCTCACTCCCCCACTGTGACACCCGCCACTGACATCGCAAGGTCGGTGGGCCAAGTGCCGGAATGCCTGCGCCGCACCCTAGTTGGGGCGCGCCCGGCCGTCAGGCAGACGAGGTGACGATCACCCGATGGAATGGCTTTGGGTAAAGGTGGGTGCGTTCGAACGAGGCCGGATGCAGTCGCACGCGAACACGCCCGCGGGCCCGGGCGCGTGAGATGCGCACCGGGCCCGCGGGTCTGCGGAGCCGCTGGTCAGCCGAGCCCGGCCGCCTTGGCGGCGATGTCGGTACGGTGCTGCGAGCCGTCCAGGCGGATGCGCGCGACCGCCTTATACGCCTTCTCGCGCGCCTGCGCCAGATCGGAACCGGTCGCCGTCACCGAGAGCACGCGACCCCCCGCGCTGACGACGGCGTCGCCCTCGCTGCGGGTTCCGGCGTGCAGCACGTAAGCGTCGGGCGCGTCCTCGGCCGCCACCTCGGCCAGGCCCTCGATCGGGTCCCCGGTGCGGGGGGTGCCGGGGTAGTTGTGGGAGGCGATGACGACCGTGACGGCGGCGTCCTCGCGCCACACGAGCGGCGGCTCGTCGGCCAGCGTGCCGCTGGCGGCGTTCAGGAGCACGCTCGCGAGCGGGGTGCGCAGCCGGGCCAGCACCACCTGGGTCTCGGGGTCGCCGAAACGGGCGTTGAACTCGATGACCCGGGTGCCGCGGCCGGTGATCGCGAGGCCGGCGTAGAGCAGTCCCGAGAAGGGGGTGCCGCGGCGGCGCAGTTCGTCGACGGTCGGCTGGAGCACGAGCTCCATGACCTCGTCGACCAGCTTCGGGTCGGCCCAGGGCAGCGGCGAGTAGGCACCCATGCCGCCGGTGTTGGGGCCCTGGTCGCCGTCCAGGGCGCGCTTGAAGTCCTGGGCGGGCTGGAGCGGGACGACGGTAACGCCGTCGGTGATGGCGAAGAGGGAGACCTCGGGGCCGTCGAGGTACTCCTCGATGACCACCCGGTCGCAGGCGAGGGCGTGCGCGCGGGCCGCGTGCCGGTCCTCGGTGACCACCACACCCTTGCCGGCCGCCAGACCGTCGTCCTTGACCACGTAGGGGGCGCCGAAGGCGTCGAGGGCCGCGTCCACCTCCTCCGGGGTGGTGCAGACGTAGCTGCGTGCGGTCGGGACCCCGGCCGCCGCCATCACGTCCTTGGCGAAGGCCTTGGAGCCTTCGAGCTGCGCCGCCTCGGCGGACGGGCCGAAGACGGGGATGCCGACGGCGCGCACGGCGTCGGCGACCCCGGCGACCAACGGGGCCTCCGGGCCCACGACGACCAGGTCGGCGCCGAGTTCGGTCGCGAGAGCGGCGACGGCTTCGCCGTCGAGGGCGTCGACCGGGCGGAGCTCGGCCACCTCGGCGATGCCGGCGTTGCCGGGAGCGCAGTACAGCGCGGAGACGTCGGGGTCGAGGGACAGAGAGCGGCACAGGGCGTGTTCGCGGGCGCCGCCGCCGATGACGAGGACCTTCACGCCGCTCAGCCTAGCCCGGACGGCGGCGACGCCTTCGTGCGGCCACCCAACCGAGACGTCCTATTCGTTTGTGTATTCCTCCACAACCGTGGCTCCGAGCTCCCGCACGATCAGGTCGTGTCCGGTCAGCGCGCTCTCGACGAGGTCGGGGTCGTCGTCCTCGGCGAAGTCGTCCTCGGGAGCGACCGGCGCGGGCGGCTGCGCGGCCGGGGGCGGCGACGGGGCGGCGGACTGCTGAGGCTGCTGCGGCTGGTGAGGCTGCTGGGACGGCTGCTGAGGCTGCGCGGCCGGGGCCTGAGGAGCGGGGACCTGCTGCGGCGGGGGCGGGGGCGGGCTGTACGCCGGGGCGGGCGCGGGCGGCCCGCCGTACGACTGGCCGGGGGCGGACACCGGGGCCGGGCCGCCGCCCACGACGGCGTCGATCTTCCAGTTGACCTGGAACTGCTCGGCCAGGACCGCCTTGAGCACGTCCTCGCTGCCGCTGCTGGCGAAGTTGTCGCGGGCTCCGGCATTGGGGAATCCCAGCTGAAGTGTGGTCCCGTCGAAGCCGGTGACCTGGGCGTTCTGGCTGAGCAGGATCCAGGTGAAGCGACGGCGGTTCTTTACGGCGTCCAGGACGGCGGGCCACATCGCCTGGACCTGTCCGGCACCGGCGGCCATGCCGGGGGAGGGGACGGGCGCGGCGGGCGCCGCGGCGGCGGGTGCGGGCGCCGGGGCGGCCGGAACGTGACCAGGTGCGGGCGCGCCCTGGCCGGCCGCGGCCGCGCTCGGCCAGGCGCCGGGGGCGGGAGCCGCGGCGGCGGGCCGGGCGGCCGGGGCTCCGCTCCCGGGCTGCGCGGCTCCGGGCCACGCCCCGGGGGCGGGCTGCGCGGGAGCGGCGGACGGGGTGGGCGGCGCGGCCTCCTGGTGTACCGGGGCGGGAGCCGGAACGGGGGCGGGTGCCTGGGCCGGAGCCGGAGCCGGAGCAGGGGCAGGGGCAGGGGCAGGGGCCTGAGCCGGAGCCGCGGCCGGGGTCCGGGCGGCGGCCCGGGCGGCCGCGGGACCCCCGCCCGGACCGGCCGGGGCCATGGCATGCGCCTCGGGCCCGGGTACGTAGCCCATGGCGGGCGGCCCGGCGGCGAAGGCGGCGGCCCCGCCGCGCTCCAGGCGGTCCAGGCGGGCTTGGAAGGACCGCTCGTCGTCGAAGGCGGCGGGAAGCAGCACCCGGGCGCAGATCAGCTCCAACTGCAGCCGCGGCGAGGTCGCGCCTCGCATCTCGGTGAGGCCCGCGTTGACCAGGTCCGCGGCGCGCGAGAGCTCGGCGGCACCGAACACGGACGCCTGGGCCTGCATCCGCTCCACGACATCGGCGGGGGCGTCGATCAGCCCCTTCTCCCCGGCGTCGGGCACGGCGGCGAGGATGACCAGGTCACGCAACCGCTCCAACAGGTCGGCGACGAAGCGGCGCGGGTCGTTCCCGCCCTCGACGACCCGGTCGACGACCTCGAACGCGGCCGCGCCGTCCCCGGACGCGAAGGCGTCGACGACGGAGTCGAGGAGCGAGCCCTCGGTGTAGCCGAGAAGCGAGGTGGCCATGGCGTATGTCACACCCTCCTCGCCCGCGCCGGCGAGGAGCTGGTCCATGACGGACATCGAGTCACGCACGGACCCGGCGCCGGCGCGCACGACGAGCGGCAGCACGCCGTCCTCGACCCGAGCGCCCTCACGGCCGCAGACCTCACCCAGGTACTCCCGGAGGGTGCCGGGCGGCACGAGACGGAACGGGTAGTGGTGGGTCCTGGACCGGATGGTCCCGATCACCTTCTCCGGCTCGGTGGTGGCGAAGATGAACTTGAGGTGCTCCGGCGGCTCCTCGACCACCTTCAGCAGGGCGTTGAAGCCCGCCGAGGTCACCATGTGGGCCTCGTCGATGATGTAGATCTTGTAGCGACTGGACGCGGGCCCGAAGAAGGCCTTCTCACGCAGGTCGCGGGCGTCGTCCACGCCACCGTGCGAGGCGGCGTCGATCTCGATGACGTCGATGGACCCCGGGCCGTTCCTGGCGAGGTCGCGGCAGGACTGGCACTCCCCGCAGGGGGTAGGGGTGGGGCCCTGCTCACAGTTCAGGCACCGGGCGAGGATGCGCGCGCTGGTGGTCTTTCCACACCCGCGCGGCCCGCTGAACAGGTACGCGTGATTGACCCGGTTGTTCCGCAGGGCCTGCATCAGGGGCGCGGTGACATGCTCCTGACCGATGACCTCGGCGAACGATTCCGGGCGGTAGCGGCGGTACAGCGCAAGGGACGACACGTCTACGAGGTTATCCGGGCCCACCGACAGCGGCGGCCCGCCGGCGCCGCGCAGGCCTCCGGAACGCAAAGCGCCCCCCACGCACCCGCCAGAGCCCACTTACCCTTGCTGCCTTCCGGCCCTGGGGGAGTTGGGTGAGATAGCGCCACGTGAGGGGCTGGGCCCCACCCTAGCGGATCCACGCCCCCGCTATCGACCCCGCCCGCGCCCCCACCCCCCGAGCCGACCCCGCCGGATCCCCTCCGAACGATCACGTTCGCGAGCACCCCTCCACGTCTTGTATTGTTTGCGGCGGAGGATTCGCCTAGAGGCCTAGGGCGCACGCTTGGAAAGCGTGTTGGGGGCAACCCCTCAC
Organism: Streptomyces sp. NPDC058880; assembly: GCF_042742535.1. NCBI lineage: Bacteria > Bacillati > Actinomycetota > Actinomycetes > Kitasatosporales > Streptomycetaceae > Streptomyces > Streptomyces sp. NPDC058880. The sequence continues at coordinate 21,064 of NZ_JBHYMC010000071.1, read as the reverse complement.
GAGTTCGAATCTCGTATCCTCCGCAGCCGCCCACCAGGGCAAACGAAGGACCCGACCGCACTGCGGCCGGGTCCTTCGTCGTTCCGCGGTCTCAGTTCTGGTCTCATTTATTTGACGCAAAGCGGACAGTTCGCCACATTCCAGGCTGGATGATCTACCCCTCGTACTCCCAAGGGTTCAGCAGGAGTGCACCTGATCGCGCCAGATGCTTGATGTTGCGGCTCACCAGCGTCCAGCCGTTCGCCAGGGCGGTGGCGGCGATCAGCGCATCAGGGGGATCGATGCTGGTTCCGGCACTCTTGAGCCTCCGGTGAAGAGCGAGGTAGGCGAGTGCCTCCCGCTCGCCGACGGCGGCGATCCGGTCGCGGTACTGAATCTCGGATGTCTGTGAGCGCCCGCTCGAAAGCCGTACGCCGCACCGGATCAGGTGTTCCCTCAATGCCTGCTTCGATCTCCGCGACCGTGATGACGCTCAGGTAGAGGGCAGGAGACGGAACCGAGCGAGCCCAGGCGACGACGGCCGGGGCGGGCTTCGGCCGGGTGGTGATCTCCGCGACCACATTGGTGTCGAGCAGAAAGATCACTCGCCGTCCGCCGCATCGTCGTAGGACCGCCGGCCGAACTCCAGACCATCGAAGGGTGCCGCCCTAAGCCGCTCAAGGAATCCGTCGCTACCCAGCGTCGCCCAGCGGTGAAGCATGTCGGGCAAGGCATCGATGTCCGTGTCGGCCAGCTCGGCATCGAAGTGCCCGAGCTGGTGCTCGGGCAGAGACTCCCGGATCTCCCGGATCGTCCGTAGCGGATGGGACTGAGGATGGGACTCCTCGGGTCTGCGCGGCGGGAGTGGCAGATTCGGGGCAGTGCTCATGATCGGCTCCTCCACGCTGTGTTCCACGGGCCCATGCCTGAAGACCACCCTAGGCCGGACGGCCCTGGAGAGGGTCGGAAACGACCCGAATCCGAGCTTCGACGGGACTCATCCGCCGAGTCAGCGCCAGCTGTGCGGCAGCCGCTGCCTGCCGGCGACAGCGATGCCCGTTTGGTTGGAACCAGCTGAACGAAACTGCCGGATTGGACACCATGGGGAGCGCCACCCTGTAGCCCGTTTCGTGACATGTCTCGTGCACCGCGTCGTTGGTGCATGGCGAAGATCAGCTGTCGTCCCCTCCGTCGAAGGAAGCGAATGACGCAGAGCTCAGCCGCCCGAGCCGGACGCTTCCACACGGGGCGGTTATCCGATGGGCTGCCCCAGGCTCTGGATGCCTGGCGTGTCACCACCGACGATGCTGATGTGGCCGCCCGTGTCGCCCACCTCCTGGGTGGCGAACCTCAACCGAACGAAGGGACAGGAGGAGCTGGTCTTGCCTACGAAGTGCTGACGAGCCGCGAGAGCGTACGCGTTCGCATGAACGGGCCCGAGGCGGTGGCGGCACACATGGTCCTCCGGGGCCGTACGGGCATCATCCACGATTGCAACGGCGTGGAGTTCCTGTCACCGGAAGAGAAGAAGGGCCAGCCCTGCGGCTGCCCTCCACTGCTTGAGGACAGGAAGCTGGCAGCCCGGCACGGGCGCGGCCCGATGCCCTGCGTCGACATCACCTTCCGGATCGCAGCGGCACCCGGGCTCGGCGCATTCCACTTCATGACGCACTCGTGGCAGATGGCCGCGCAGCTCTCCGACCTGACGGACACGCTGGAACGGGTCAACGGCCCGGCCGTCTGTGACCTCACCCTGGAGCTCGTCGTCTACACGACCAAGGCGGGGAGAGGCGTCTGCTACCGAAAGCCGGCGGTCACGGTGCTCGGCAGCCCCGACACTGTTGCGTTCGAACCCCCGCCGACGGCCGAACCCACGCCTGTTCCGGCAGCATCCGCATCCTTCCGCAAGGCCAGGCAGGTCCCTGAGCCCACCACCCCGTCGGCACCGGAGTCGAACCACTCGGTCAGCGTGAACGCCGCCCTGCTCCGCCGTTCCGCCCAGGTGCTCGGCACCGGCGACCACGAGGAAACCGTCATCGCCGCCCTGTCCGAGACCGTGGCAGGACGGCAACAGACCGCAGAGCTCGTCCAGCTGCGAGAGCAGGTCAAACAGATCGCCGCAATCGCGGGGCAAGCGCTCCAAGGCCGGGATTCCTCACCCACCTGACCGGCTTCGTCCGTCTCTCAGTGATCACCGGCAGCCGGGGCAGGCTGGTCTCAGTCCTGGTCTCATTCACCTCCGTCCGAGAGTGTTCGGACGGGTCTGGATCGAACGTTCCGCCGCAGGTCAGGACGGGTACGACCCCCACCGGACGGGCGTACGAACATTTGGAAAGCGTGTTGGGGGCACCCTTCACGAGTTCGAGTCTCGTATCCTCCGCAGTCGCCTGAACAGGCGAAACAAAGATCCGGACCGCCGAATGCGGTCCGGATCTTCGGCATGCTCTGGTTGCAGTTCTGGTTGCGTTTATATCCGACATAAGGTGCATGTCGATCGCCTCGCACCGAGTCGAGAGCGCTTCACTCACACGATGCCGATACGAGCCCGAACAAGGGCTCGCGGCACGAGGGGCGCCGCATCCCACGGAGTCGCGAACACGAGGGTGTCAGCTGGCCGCGACCTCATGCCCGGCCAACGAGCATCCGGATGCCCCCTCCCGCACCGAGCAGATTCCGACACCACCCCCACCCTGACAGAGTGCGGCCCGTTCACCCCTCCGGAACCTCCACCCGAGCCTGCCGTGGACACCCGGCAGCCACGAGGAAGAGAACACAGCGCAGCGATGACCTATGAGAGGTATAGTTTTCTCCATACTTGATATCAAGGAGGTGTACCATGAGTCGTACGGTGATCGACCTCGATGACGAGCTGGTCGCGGACGTGGCCAAGGCTCTGGGGACCAGCACCAAGAAGGAGACGGTCAACACGGCCCTGCGCGAGGTACTGGAGAACAGGCGGCGCGCGCTGGCCTTGACCCGCCTGCGCGCCGCGGCCGACGAAGGCGCGTTCGACCTGACGCTGTTCGAGGAAAAGAGGAACTACCGACGGTGAACGCTGCTCTCTACCTGATGGACACCAGCGCCCTCGCCCGCTTCCTGCGGGGCGACGCGGAGCAGTACGGCTGGGACCAGGCAGCAGCAGCCGGCCTGATCGCCACATGCCCCATCACGGAGCTGGAGTTCTTCTACAGCGCCCGATCGGCCGCCGACAGAGCGCGGGGCATCGAGGACGTCCGGCTGATCTTCGGCTGGGTCCCGGTCGACGACCGGGCCTATGACCGGGCCTGGCAGGTACAGGAGGCCCTCACGAAACAGGGCAAGCACCGCAGCGCTGGTGCAGTCGATCTCGTCGTCGCCGCAACCGCCGAGTTGCAGGGCCTCACCCTCCTGCACCGTGACCACGACTTCGAGTGCATCGCCGCGGTCACCGGCCAACCCCTCCAGTGGTACGGCCCGGAGAGCCGCAAGTAGTCGGGCAGTGGTTGCAGTTCTGGTTGCATTCGCCTTCGTCCAGGGCGGACCGCTCTAGCGGCTGGGGTCTTCTGCATGTCCTGCTCTCAGTTTCGGCCTCATTTACTTGCCATATTCACGACATTTCTCGCAGCACACCAGGCTCCTTGGGGAGCGTCGAGCGTCGGGGCCAACGGGTGCACGCCGCGATCGGCAACCACCCCACCGCCGCGGCCTCGTGACGGGCTCTTCTCCGATCCCGCTCGCCTCGGGCTTCTCGCCGCGGCGCCACTACGATCGCCGGTCATGGACTGGCTGGAGCGGACCGCGACGCTGAGGCAGTGGACCAGAGGCGGGGCGCGCGCTCCCCACAAACCGCTGCTCCTCCTCTATGCCCTCGGCAGGTTCCAGCAGGATGCCGACGGCGGACTGCTCTACAGCGCGGTGGAGGAGGACCTGAAGCGGCTGCTGGCCGAGTACGGTCCGCCCCACAGGACGACGCCCGCCTACCCCTTCCACCACCTGGCCGGCGACGGCGTGTGGGAGGTCCGCACCGACCGCGGACCAGGCAGCCCCGGACCAGCGGTGCGGGAGCTGCGGGCGGCCGGGGCGGTCGGGCGGCTGGCGCCGGAACTGCGGGCGGCCCTGCGGCGGGAGCCGTCGCTGCTGGGCCGGATGGCGCGCGTACTGCTCGACCTGCACTTCCCGCCCTCCCTGCACGGCGAACTGTGCGAAGCGATCGGCCTGGAGCCGGAGCCGGCGGAGACCGGAGTGCTGTCTCCGGCACGGCGGCAAAGGGACCGGCGCATGCGGGAGCTGGTGCTGACGGCCTACGAGTACCAGTGCGCCTTCTGCGGCTACGACGGGCGGATCGGGACGGTTCCGGTCGGGCTGGAGGCCGCGCACGTGCGCTGGTGGGCGTTCGACGGCCCCGACGAGGTCGACAACGGCCTGTGCCTGTGCGCGCTGCACCACAAGCTCTTCGACAAGGGCGTCCTCGGTGTCGGTGACGGCCACCGCATCCTCGTCTCGCAGCGCTTCATCGGACACAGCCCCGCCGCCCGCGAGCACGTCATAGCGCTCGCGGGCCGTCCACTCATCGGCCCGCAGCCGGGCGTCCGCCCCGTGGCGGCGCACCACCGCTCCTGGCACACCAGCCAGGTCTTCCACGGCACCCCGCGCCCGGAAGCAGACCCCCCACGAAGCGGTTCCCGCGCGGTACGCGCCGAACCGGGTCCGTCCGATGCCTGGCGCAACTCCCGGGAGATGACGAGGACACTGCCGGCGAACTCCCGGTCCGGGCCGCCCGCCTGAGGGGACGCAGGCACCTCCGACCAGCGAGGTGAGGGCTGGTGGACGGATAACCCGCATGCCCGTCCCGTCCGACAGCCGCTAAGGTTCGGGCCATCGGATGGGGGGATCCGACTCTTCGGTCACGCCATCGTGTGGCATGCGGTCCTTCCCGGTTCCGTGCCAACGATCCGGCGTGGTGCCCGTCCGCGGACCGGCCCGCACAGACCGAAGGAACAACGATGTCCCAGTCCCACACCAGTCGCAGGACCGTCCTCACCTCCCTCGTGGCGGCAGCCGCGGGCGGCCCGCTGCTGACCGGACTCACCGCGACTCCGGCCGCCGCCGCCGGAGGCGACACGCACAACTCGAACTCGGACCTGTACGCGAAGACGGTCGAGGGCGAGGACTTCGCCCGCCGCTTCAAGCGGCACGAGGTCTCCGACCACGACAAGGCCACCACGCCCCGCCCCCATCTGACCACCGTGCTGGCCATCCACGGCGGCGGAATCGAGATGGGCACGTCCGAACTCTGCCTGGGCATAGCGGGCTACCGGCCCGACACGCTCGCCCCCGTGACGGCGGGCGCCCCGGTGTACGACTACTGGATGCTCGAAGGCATGCGCCCCTCCAACAACGGTGAGCTGCACGTCACCGCCTCGCACTGCGACGACCCGGTCGCCCGTTCCATGGCCGCCGGCAGCGCCAACGTCCTCAGCCTGCACGGCTGCACCGCAGCGCAAGCCGGCGCTCCCACCAGCCGGCCCGAGGCGGTCGTGGTCGGCGGGCTCAACACCCGCTTCCGCCAACTGCTGTCCGCGAAGCTGGGCGACGCCGGCTTCCAGGTGCTCGGCAACGACCCGGAGGACCTCAACGGCGACCTCCCGGCGAACATCTGCAACCGCACCCTGACGGGCGAGGGCGGCGGCCAGCTGGAGATGACCACGGAGCTCCGCCGGAGCCTCTTCGGCACCTTCTCCGGTGCGAGCAACCGTGCGGCCACCGCCAACGCGGACTTCTGGAAGTTCGCCAACGCCTGCCGTGACGCCATCGCGGCCATGGAGGCGGAGCAGTTGGCCCGCAAGAGCCTCTTCGACCACTGAGCCTCTTCGCCCACGGAGCCGGCCGGCCCGCGGGCAGGTCGGCAGCCCACACCCTGCGCTCCGCCGCCGAACCGCTGCCGGCCGGGGGCCCTCAACTGCTCTGCCGCGCCGGAAATTACCATCAGTGCGTTTGTTCTGATCCACGCGGTTCACACGGGGGAATGACATGGGTATCGGTATCGGTATCGGACGGCGAAGGGCCGCCGGCATCGCGGCAGGCGCGGCGGTGCTCGTCGCGGGTGCCTGCCTCTACGGTGCCAGTGCAACCGGCAGTTGGCCCTTCCGGGCGAGCTACTGCTGGGGAGCATGGCAGGAGGACAGCGGTCCGGACTTCCTCGGCGAGAAGGCGCTGGGGAAGTCCGAATCCGAGCGGCGGGCCGAGGAGTCGGCTCCGCCCTCGGCCACCGCACCGAACGCCACCTGCACGGTCACCATCTCCTCGTCCGTCGCCGACGACGACTCGGACGACCCGCTGAACTTCGACGAGCGCGTCACCCTGGCATACGGGCCCCTCCCTGCCGCGGCCGAGGAACGCCGGGCGTGGATGGCCCACTTCTTCGACGGTTCCGCCTCGCCGCTGCCCGACGGTCTGAGCGGGCTGGTCGCCGGCGACCGGGCCATGCTCGTGCTTCCCGAAGCCTGCGACGTGTCCGGCAGGCCGTCCGTGGTCACGCTGCGCAGCGAGGGCTGGGGCGACGGCCATCTCGGCAAGAAGGCCATGCCCTTCGCCATCGGCAGCCGCATGGATGTGGCACGGATGCTGCTGGACGCGGCCGACACCACCATGGCGAAGGCGGGGTGCAAGCCCGACAAACCGCTGCGCTCGACGTCGCCCATGGCGGTCACCGCCGAGGAGGAGGACGGGGCCTCGACTCCTCTGTGCCGGATTCCCGGGGTGACCTTCGAATTCGGGAAGGAGTCCACCTACCGCCAGCGGATCGGTGTGGTCGCCGCACACCTCCACACGTGCTCGGTGGTGTCGCGCGTGCGCGGCGTACCCGAAGAGCCGGCCGCCCAGTTCGTGATGGCGTCCGAGCCGCGGATGGCGACCCTCTTCGACGGGCTTCCGGAGGGCGCCGGCCACGGCCTCGTACGAGCCACCTGTGACGGACGGCCGACGGTGTTCTACGGGAACATCGGCCCCGGGCTGGCCGGCCGGGCCGTCCCCGGCGGCGAGCAGGTGTTCGCGAACTTCGTCAAGTCCGTCAGCGGGCGCATCGGATGCACGGCAGGAGAGAACGCGTGAGCGCGAACGTGAACGGACTCGGATCGGACGAGAACACCGCGGCCGGCGACGAGGGAACGGCGACGCCGACAGCGGCGACGCCGACAGCGGCACCGTCGGCGGTGGCGGCCTTCGTCGGAGGCCCGGACCGGATCCCCGCCCCGGAGCCCGCCCCGCCCTCGGCGGTGCGCCGGCTGCTGCGGAGCCGTACGGTACGCGCGACGGCGGCCGGCGTCCTCGCCGGTGCCCTGCTCGGTGCCGGCACGGTGGCCTGGCAGACCGGTACCCTCCCGCTGCTCGGCCCCGCACCGTGCTGGGACTCGCTGAGCGACTCGACGATGTCCGCACTCTTCGGTGACCGCCGGACCGAGGTCGAGGAGCAGAAACTGCAACCCGACTCGCGCGGCCGCGGCCTGGTCCACGGCCAGTGCCGCATCACCAGTTACAAGGGCGATCAGGTCAAAAGGCAGCTGACCGTACGGGTGCACAAGCTGGACGGACTGACCGGAAGCGACGCTCGGCAGTGGCCCGAGGAGTTCCTCGCGGCCGGCATGGTGTCCCTGGGCGAGGGCCTGCCCGGAATGACTTCCTCCTCCCGCGCCTGGCTGGCGATCCCCCAGTCGTGCACCGGCAGGCCGTCCGCGTTCGAGGGGCCGGTCGTGGTCGATGTCGGCATGGGCTCGGCCGGCCTGGAGATCTCGCCCGAAGACGAGCGGGAGGACCGCGCCGCGCTGGCCCACGCCGTGGTGGACGCGGCCAACGGAGTCATCCGCGATTTCGGCTGCTCCGGGGCCTACCGGTCGCCCGACCTGCCGAAGGAGGTCGTCACCTGGCAGGACACCGGGCCGGACGCCTTCTGCGGCATCAAGGGACTCACCCTCCCGGCGGAGTACCGCGAGAGCCTGGCACGCACCCGGATCAGCGGAGCGGGCACCCCCGCCCGGATCTGCGAGTCGGCCCCCGACTACCCCAGGGCCGTGCTGCGGCTGACCACCGTCACGGACCCGGCGCTGGCGGACGTCTTCTCCCAGGACGTCCTCAAGGGAGGGACGTCCTTCAAGGGCTCCAACGGGCACGGATCGCTCAACGTGACCCGGGCCGTGTACCGGGCCCGCTGCCAGAGCGGATACGTGATCTTCATGATGGAGCAGAAGGACACGATGGGTAAGGCCGGCTTCGCCCCCCTGCGCACCCTGATGCCCGCCTACGTCGAGGCGGAGTCCGAACGCATCGGCTGCGGCCCCGAGAAGGTGACGCTGCCGCAGCCCTGACGGGTGTGCGGGGGCAGCCGATCGGCAGGGCTGCCCCCGGGGTCCGTCCGGCAGGGCTGCCCCCGTGTTCCGTCCGGCGGGGCCGGTGCCCGGGATCAGCCGAAGGTCGGCATCTCCCCGACCGTCGTCGACATGTCGATCACAGCGAAGGCGGCGCCCTGCGGGTCGGAGACCGCCGCGAACCGGCCGAAGGGGCTGTCCATCGGCCCGAAGTGCAGCTTCCCGCCGTGCTTCTGCGTCTTCGACACCGCCTCGTCGCAGTCCGGGACCCCGAAGTAGACCTGGATGTACGGCGGCACCTCCGGGGGGAAGTCGTCGCCCATCTTCATCCGGCCCAGCACCGGCCGTCCCGGGTCGCCGACGTTGAAGACCTTGAAGTCCATGTCGGCCGTCTCCGGGTCGTCGCCGGGGTCCATCTGCTGGGCGCTGTACGGGAAGACCTTCGTCAGGAAGGCGTCCGGCTTGTCCGGCTCCCTGGTGAAGACCTCCGCCCAGGCGTAGGAACCCGCCTCGCCCGCCTTCTCGAAGCCCCGGTGGTCGCCGGGCTGCCAGACGCCGAAGACGGCGCCGCTCGGCTCCTTCGCGATCAGCATCGTGCCGAAGGGGCCGACCTGCATCGGCCCCATCAGGACCTCGCCGCCGTTCTCCGTCACCTTCCCGGCCGTGGCCGCCGCGTCGGGGGAGGCGAAATACAGACACCACTGCGAGGAGGCGTCCACCCCGGGCATCGGCGGTACGACGGCCGCGACGGCCTTGCCGTCCGAGTAGGCCTGCGTGTAGTTGCCGTACTCGCTGCTGGACTCGCCGAAGGTCCAGCCGAGCACGTCGGCGTAGAAGGTCTTGGCACCCTCCACGTCCCTGAACATCGCGTCCACCCAGCACGGCGCGCCTTCGGGGAACTCAAGCATGATCGATCGACTCCTCGACTCGTTCCTCGCTGTCGTCGTACTCACGCTAGGCGCGTGGTGTGCCGACCGCGCGGGGAGCGCGCCCGCGCGGGACGCTGGAGCCATGGACAAGGACATCACCATCCGGCTGGCACAGCAGCCCGACGCCGACGCGCTGCTCGGCCGGAGCCCGCTCGCCGCACTCGTCGGAATGCTGCTGGACCAGCAGGTGCCGATGGAGTGGGCGTTCTCCGGGCCCTGGACGATCGCCCAGCGGCTCGGCTCCGACGACCTGGACGCGCACGCGATCGCCGCCTACGACCCGGAGGCCTTCGCCGCCCTGCTCTCGGAGAAGCCCGCCGTGCACCGGTACCCGGGGTCGATGGCCACGCGGATCCAGCAGCTGTGCGCGTACCTGGTGGAGCACTACGGCGGAGACGCCGAGGCCGTTTGGGCCGACGCGGCGACGGGGCAGGAGCTGCTGGGGAGGCTCAAGGCGCTGCCGGGCTTCGGGGAGCAGAAGGCGCAGATCTTCCTCGCCTTGCTGGGCAAGCGGTTCGGGGTGCGGCCGACGGGATGGCGGGAGGCGGCGGGTGGCTACGGCCGGGCGAACGTCTACCGTTCGGCAGCCGACATCACCGGGCCCGAGTCCCTGGCCAAGGTGCGGGCGCACAAACAGGAGATGAAGGCCGCCGCCAAGGCCGCGAAGACCGCCAAGACCGAGGGCGGCTCCTGACCCGTCCCGGCCGCCGTGACCGCTCCGGCCCCGGTCAGGGTCGGCCGGGCCCGGGGCGGGGGACCGGCCCGGATTGACCGGCCGCAGGGGGTCCCGATTGGCCCCTGCTGCCGGTCGGTCGGGTCCGTAGCGTGGAGGCATGACACAGATCGCGACCCGCGCCGCCACCGCCGAGGCCGTCCAGGACGCCCCCGGCAGCCTCATCACGCTGCTGACCGACACCGCCGAGCTCACCTGCAACACCGCCGCCTTCGAGGAGGGCGCGGCGGGCGCCCCGGTGCACTTCCACACCAGGGCCACCGAGTTCTTCCACGTCACCGCGGGGCGCCTCGACGTCCTCGTCGGCGACGAGGTCCAGACCCTGGGCGCCGGCGACTTCATCGCGATTCCGCCGGGGGTGAAGCACGCCTTCGCCCCCGCCCCCGGCCACACGGCGAGCGTCTTCGTCGGCTTCACCCCCGGCATGGGCCGCTTCGACTACTACCGGCTCCTCGGCCGGGTCCACGCGGGCGAGGCCACCGTGCAGGACATCAAGGACAGCTCGGCGGCCTACGACAACCACTATGCCGAGAGCCCCGCCTGGAGCGGCCGCCGCCGCAGCGCGGAGCCGTAGACCACGTCCGCGTCGAGGCGGCGCAGTTCCTCCGCGATCAGTTCGGCGCCGCTGCGGATCTTCAGGGCCACCCTGCGGTCGGGGCTCCCCGGCAGGATCAGGGTGGCGAGCGCACCAGCGGGCCGGTCCACCCGGATGTCCCCGCCCGTGGTGTGCAGCACCACCCCGGTGATGACGGGGCCGTCCGTGGCGATCCGGTCCACCGGCACGCCGAGCCGGTCCTCCAACCAGCGCGCCAGCAGCTCGGCGCTCGCGTTGTCGGGTTCGCTCTCCACCGCCGCCCCGGTCACCGGCAGCGGAGTCTGGTCCAGGGCCGCGGCCAGCAGCGCCCGCCACGGCGTGAGCCGGGTCCAGGCCAGGTCGGTGTCGCCCGGCTGGTAGCCGGCGGCCCGCTCGTCGAGCACGCCCACCGGGTCGAAGGCGGCGGCCGCGTCCGTGATCCGGCGCTGCGCGAGCGCGCCCAACGGGTCGCGCGCCAGGTCGGCGGGGGCATCGGCCGGCCACCAGGCCACCACCGGCGCGTCCGGCACCAGCAGCGGCAGCACGACCGATCCGGCCTGCTCGGTCAGCGCCCCGTGCAGGCGCAGCACCACGAGCTCCCCGGCCCCGGCGTCCGACCCGACCCGGAGTTCGGCGTCCACCCGACTCGCGCGGAGCTTGTGCGGGCCGCGCGAGACCCGCTTGATGACCGCGATGATGCGGCACGGGTGCTCGTGCGAGGCCTCGGAGGCCGCACGTACGGCGTCGTAGGCGTTCTCCTCGTCAGTGACGACGACGAGCGTCAGCACCAGCCCCATGGTGGGGCTGCCTATCGCCCGTCGTGCTGCGAGCAGGGCCCGATTGACCTTGCTGGACGTGGTGTCGGTGAGTTCGGTCCGCATGCCCCGAGTCTGTCACCGCGTCATCGACGCCTGCGCGCCGTACCGAAGACGGAGCGCGAGATCTCCCGACCCAGCTGGGTTCCGATCGACCGGGCGAGCGACCGGAACAGCCCGCTGCCCAGGACCTGCTCGGCCGGGGAGCGGTCCGCCTTCGGAGCGCCCCGGCCGGCCGCCCTCGCGGCCTCCTTCCGCGCCGCCTCGGACTCCTTCTCGGCCGCGGCGGCCGCGGCGGCCGCCTCCGCCCGGGCCTCCGCGGCGGCCTGTTCGGCGCTGATCCTCTCGTACGCCGACTCGCGGTCGACCGGCTGGGCGTAGCGCGACCAGAGCGGCGAGGCCTTCGCGGCCTGCTCCAGGTCGGCCGCCGCGATCGGTGCCATCAGGGACTGCGGGGCGCGCAGCCGGGTCGCCGCGACCGGGGTGGGGGCGCCGTTCTCGCCGAGCACGGTGACCACGGCCTCGCCGGTGCCCAGCCCGGTGAGCAGCTTCTCCAGGTCGTAGGCGGAGTACGGGAAGGTCTTCGCGGCCGCCTTCAGCGCCTTGGCGTCGTCGGGGGTGAAGGCGCGCAGGGCGTGCTGCACGCGGTTGCCGAGCTGGGCGAGCACGTCGGCCGGCACGTCCTTGGGGGTCTGCGTCACGAAGAAGACGCCGACGCCCTTGGAGCGGATCAGCCGGACGGTCTGGGTGACCGACTCCAGGAATGCCTTCGAGGCCCCGCCGAAGAGCAGATGGGCCTCGTCGAAGAAGAAGACGAGCTTGGGCTTGTCCAGGTCGCCGACCTCCGGCAGGTCGGCGTACAGGTCGGCGAGCAGCCACATCAGGAAGGTGGAGAAGAGCTGCGGCCGGTCCTGGACCGCGGGGAGTTCCAGTACGGAGACCACCCCGCGGCCGTCGGCGGCCGTGCGCAGGAACTCGCCCGTGTCGAACGCGGGCTCGCCGAAGAACTCCGCGGCCCCCTGCGCCTCGAAGGCGGTCAGCGCCCGCAGGATCACCCCGGCAGTCGCCGTGGACAGTCCGCCGATGCCCTTGAGCTCCGCCTTTCCCCGGTCGGACACGAGGAAGGCGACGACCGCGCGCAGGTCCTTGAGGTCGATCAGCTCCAAGCCCTTGGTGTCGGCGTAGTGGAAGATCAGGCCGAGGGATTGCTCCTGGGTCTGGTTGAGCCGGAGCACCTTCGCCAACAGCACCGGGCCGAAGGCGGTGACGGTCGACCTGACCGGGATGCCGGGGCCGATCCCGCCCAGCGAGTAGAACTCGCCCGGGTAGCCGGTGGGCTCCCAGCTCTGGGCCACGTCCCGGGCCCGCTCGTCGATCCGCTCGCCGCGCGTACCGGGTGCGGTGATCCCCGAGACGTCGCCCTTGACGTCGGCGAGGAAGACGGGGACCCCGTGCGCCGACAGCTGCTCGGCGACGAGCTGGAGCGTCTTGGTCTTGCCGGTGCCGGTGGCGCCGGCGACCAGCCCGTGCCGGTTGAGCATCGACAGGGGAATGCGGATCCGGTGGTCGGGCAGGCACGCGCCGTCCCAGAGGAGGGCGCCCAGATCGAGCGCGGGTCCGGTGAAGGCGTACCCGGCGGCGATCTGTCCGGCCGGGTCCGTCGGGTCCGCGGCGGTGGTGGCGTCGATGCTCTCACCCATGGATCACTCCCGAAATAGCACTCTTCGTCACTTTTGCACCGCCCTTGCGAGGCTGCGCCCGCAGGCACGGGCCCGGTAGGCTTTCCGTGTGATCTTCAAGCGCATCGGAAGCGGGCGGCCGTACCCCGACCACGGCAGGGAAACCACCCGGCAGTGGGCGGACGTCGCGCCGCGCCCGGTCCGGCTCGACCAGCTCGTGACGACCAAGGGCCAGCTGGACCTCGAAACGCTGCTCGCCGAGGACTCCACCTTCTACGGCGACCTGTTCGCCCATGTCGTGAAGTGGCAGGGCGACCTCTATCTGGAGGACGGGCTGCACCGCGCCGTGCGCGCGGCTCTGCAGCAGCGTCAGGTGCTGCACGCCCGCGTCCTGGAGATGGACTGACGCTTCGCGCGGATTGCGCCTTTCGGGTCGCCATTGACCTATCAGCAGATCATTTAGTAGGCATCACCACCAGGTCGCACTACGCTGCGCCCATGAGCATGCTCACTCCCCCCGGCATGGGCGGAAAGTACCGCGTCACGGGGACCGCCTACCCCCGCATGAGCCGTAAGCGGAGCCGACGCCGGATCGTCCTCGCCGTGCTCGGCTCGGCCCTCGCGCTTGCCCTGGTCGGCTACGGGGCACTGCAGCTCATCGGCGTGTTCCGCGGCGACGGGCCCAAGCGGAACACGGCTGCCGGTGCCAAGGACTGCCCGACGAAATCGCCCGAGGCAGCGGCCAAGGGCGGCGCCCCGGCGGCCGCCGCCACGGCGTCCGCACCCGCAGGTCCGGCGGTGGTACTCCCCCAGCCCGGCACGATCACGGTCAACGTCTTCAACGCGACCCAGCGGGCGGGTCTGGCCAAGGCCGTCGGTGACGAACTGGCCAAACGCGGCTTCCTCGTCGGCACCGTCGGCAACGCCCCGGCCGACTTCGACAAGAAGGTCCCCGGGACCGGGATACTGCTGGGCTCCCCGACGACCGACAAGGCCGTCTTCGCCGTGCTCGGCACCCAGCTCCCCGGCACCACCCAGCAGACCGACACCCGTGAGACCGCGGACGTCGACCTGATCCTGGGCGACGCCTTCCAACAGCTCAGCACGAAGGAGGACGCGGACAAGGCGCTGGCCCTCCTGGCCAACCCCGCGCCCGCGCCCGCCAAGAACTGCTGAGCCGCCGGGCACACGGTCCGGCGACCCCGATGGGGCGGCCGGACCGCCCGGGCGGCTACTCCGCCGAGCCGTACATCCGGTCACCGGCGTCGCCCAGGCCCGGCACGATGTAGCCGTGCTCGTTGAGCCGCTCGTCCACCGCGGCCGTCACGACCGTCACCGGCGTGCCCGCCAGGTCGCGCTCCATGACCTCGACGCCCTCGGGCGCGGCCAGCAGCACCACGGCCGTGACGTCGTCGGCGCCACGCTTGATCAGTTCCTGGATCGCCGCGACGAGCGTGCCGCCGGTGGCGAGCATCGGGTCCACGACGTAGACCTGGCGACCGGAGAGGTCCTCCGGCATGCGGGTCGCGTATGTGGAGGCCTCCAGCGTCTCCTCGTTGCGGACCATGCCCATGAAGCCCACCTCGGCGGTCGGCAGCAGCCGCACCATGCCGTCCAGCATGCCCAGGCCCGCCCGCAGGATCGGGACGATCAGCGGCCGGGGGGCCGAGAGCTTCACGCCCGTGGTCGGGGCGACCGGCGTCTCGATGTCGGCCTGCTCGGTGCGCACGTCACGGGTGGCCTCGTAGGCGAGCAGGGTCACCAGCTCATCGGCCAGCCGCCGAAAGGTGGCGGAATCGGTGCGCTTGTCGCGCAGGGTGGTGAGTTTGTGCGCCACCAAGGGGTGATCGACGACCTGCAAACGCACAACATCCTCCAAAACTCAGCCTGCGACCAGCAAAAACGGCCGCACGACGCGACCTGCACCCAAAAGGCTACGCGCTGACGCGGCCCCTTCGCGTCGGAAGCGGCGGCCACGCCCGCAGCGGCCTGCGGATGCGACCCGCCCGGACGCCCAGCACGCTGGACGGGTGAGCAACGCACCGGTGATCGCAGCCGTCGACGGGTCCGAGCACAGCCTCAAGGCCCTCCAGTGGGCGCGGGGCGCCGCCCTGCGGCACGGTACCGGGCTTCTCGTCGCCCACGTACTGCCCGATCACGCCCAGTTGTACGCGGGCCGCCGGGCGTCCCTGCACGACGCCTCCGAACCGCAGGAGTACCCCGACCCGGTGCACGACTGGGTCAGGAGCCTGCTCGGCGAGGGCGCCGCGCTGCCGGACGGGGTCCGGTACGAGTCCCTGGAGGGCTCCGTCCCCGAGGCGCTGCGGGTGATCGGTGCGGGCGCCCTGATGCTCGTGATGGGCTCGCGGGGCCGCGGCGGGTTCGCCAGCCTGCTGCTCGGGTCGAGCAGCAGGGCGGTGGCCTCGACCGCCCCGTGCCCCGTGGTGGTGGTCCCGCACGCCGAGCGCGATGCCGGGGCCGCCTCCGAGGCGTCCGCCGGACGCGTGGTGCTCGGGCTGCACGCCGCCGAGACCCCCGACGACGTACTGTCCTTCGCCTTCGCGGAGGCGGCCGTGCGGGGGACCACCGTCCAGGTGGTCTCCGCCTACGCCGTCCCGCCCGCGCCGGCCCTGGTGATCGACCGGCCCTTCGAGGTGGTCCCGCCGGAGGGACTCGCCGACGGTGGGGACGGCGTACCGGCCGAACGGGAGATGCTCCGCTCGCAGGCGCAGCGGTTGGAGCCGCTGCGCGCGCGCTTCCCGGACGTCCCCGTCGAGCAGGCCGCCGTCCCCGGGGACCCGGCGGGCCGGCTCGTCGACGCCTCCCGGTCGGCGGCCCTGGTGGTGGTCGGCCGCCACCACCCCAGGCGCACCGCCATGTCCCTGCAGATCGGCTCGGTGGCCCATGCCGTACTCCACCATGCGCACGGCCCGGTCGCGATCGTCCCGACGCTCAGGGACGAGGCCTGACCTGCACAGGGGTGGCATCAAACCCCCGGTCCGGGGGAAGGTGGGTGCAGGGGGAAACGACCGACCAGCCCAGGGTGGTGGCCGATGCCCGACACGCAGCCGAGCGACGACACTCCGGAGACCGCGGCGCAGCGCCGAGCGCGCCGCGCGCAGTTCCTGCGCGACCTGATGGAGGCCCGCGCCCTGCGCGATCGCGTACAGCCCCGCCGCGCCCGTGCGGCCCGTATGCGCCAGCAGATGCGCATGCGCACTTTCCGCTGGTGATCCCGGCCGGATCACCCGGGTGGGCCGGGCCCGACACGGGCGACCCGCCCGGCGACCGGCGCCGCCTGCGCCACCCCGGCACGCCCCGGCACAGGGGCCCCGCACACGGCCCGGCGGGGCGCGGCGCGGAACGGCGCGGCACGACGCAAGCGCGGAAGACCTCTCGCAACGCCGCCGTTTCTGCCACGATGCCGATTGGGCGGGGCAGGGCGGCGAGCAGCACGGCCGTTCCGCTCCAACCTCCGGCCGGGGGGACCTCCAACCGGCACGCCTAAGACCAGTGGGAGAGTCACGGTGTATTTCGCCGCACTGCTCGCGCGCACCGAAGACGGGTGGGAAGCGAGCGACATGGAACTCGACGACGTCGAGTCCCTCAGTGATCTGATCGATCTCGCCCGTTCCGCCGCTGTCGACGACGACACGGTGGTCGCCCTCATCGAGGAGGAGGACGCCTGGTTCGGCGTCGTCCGCGTGGACGGCGAGGAGGACCCGCGGTACTTCGTGTCGAACGCCGCCGCGGCCGCCCGCAGCTCCTACGGCTCGATGCTGACCAAAGAGCTGCTGGGCAGCGACGAGGAGGACGACGAACTCGACGAACTGGACCTGGACGGCACCGAGGACGGCGAGGAGGAATCCATCGCCGGGTTCACGGACGAGGACACCGGCGAGGACGGGGAGCGAGGGGCCGGTTCCGAGCCGGCACCGGCCGGTCCGCTCGGCGACCCCCGGCTGCTGGACGACCTCGGGGTGACCAACAAGCAGCTGATGACACTGGACGGGGACGCCCTCTCCGAGATCGCCGAGTCCCTCGGCGCCACCGAGGTCCTGGAGGCCGTCCGCTAGTGCTCGGCACCGACACCACCGATCCCGTCGATCCCGTACGGGACCCGTGGCGGACCTCCATGCGCCTGGCGCTCCAGGAGGCCGCCCGGGCGGTGCCGGCCGGCGACGTGCCGGTCGGCGCCGTCGTGCTGGGCCCGGGCGGGGAGATCCTCGCCACCGGACACAACGAACGCGAGGCGAGCGGCGACCCCACGGCGCACGCCGAGGTCCTGGCGCTGCGCCGGGCCGCCGCCCGGCTCGGGGAATGGCGGCTTCCCGGGTGCACCCTCGTGGTCACCCTGGAGCCGTGCGTGATGTGCGCGGGCGCGCTCGTTCAGGCACGCGTCGCCCGGGTCGTCTACGGCGCGGACGACGAGAAGGCCGGAGCCGCCGGCTCGCTGTGGGACCTCGTCCGCGACCGCAGGCTCAACCACCGGCCGGAGGTGGTGCGCGGTGTGCTGGGCGACGAGTGCGCGCGGCAGCTGACGGACTTCTTCCGCGACCTGTGAAGCCTCGCCCCACCGGCCCCTGACAGCCTCCTGACGGCCTCCGAAACGCCCCCGGGACACCGCCGGGCCCACCGATTTCGGCGGATGGGGTTCCTTAGGCTAGGATCCATCTCGGTAGTGTGTCCGAGTGGCCGAAGGAGCTCGCCTCGAAAGCGAGTATGGGGCAACCCATCGGGGGTTCAAATCCCTCCACTACCGCTTCGACCGAGAGCCCCGCCCCGCAAGGGTCGGGGCTCTCGGCGTACTTCCAGGCCGTCGGTGTATTTCCGGGCCGCTCGGGGGGCGCACGCACCGGGCCGACCGGAATACGTACGGGGAGGGACACAGGCGGGGGCGCCCCCGATCGGCCCTCCGGAGGACAGCGGCGTGACCGCCCGCCCCCTCGGCCGTTGTCACGGCATGACCAAGACCCAGCGCATCCTCGCCGCCTTCGCCCTCGCGGGGGCCGCCGCGGGCCTCGCCGCACCCGCCGCGTCCGCGGACACGGCCCCGATCTCCCCCCTCTCCCTTCCGGACGTGCCGATCCCCTCGCCCGGGATGCCCGCGGGGGCCCAGCCCGCCTCCGTGCAGGAGGTGGTCGGAAAGGTCGGCGACGGCGCGAACGGGCTCAACGCGCTGGCGGACCTGCCCAACCAACTGGCACCGGTGATCGCCCCGGTGCAGCCCCTCACCGACCTGGCCGGCGCCATCCAGTAGCCCGCGGCCGCGCGGGCGGACACGAAGAAGGCCCCGACCGGGGTCGGGGCCTTCGACGCGTTCGGACGGGGGAAGTGGCGTCATGGGGACAAGCCGCTTCCCCCGACGAGGACGGGCCCGCCGGCCCGGGCCGCAGTCAGGGGGGAAGCCCGCGGCCCGGACCCCGCAGTGGGGCCCTGTCCCTCACCCCCCGGTTTCCTGCCAGAACCGGTGGGCTCACCTCAATCCTGCGGCCGCCACGACCGCCGACCGACCGGCGAAAGACCCGGAAAACCGGGTCATTGGTCCTTAAAGGACAGGTGAGTGCCCAAACCTGACCGGTTAGACTCACCCGACTCGCAAGGACCGGTTGGGGAGGCCGCCCGCACGTGGACACCAGGAAGCTCATCACGGGTGCCCTCACCGTGTTCGCCCTCTTCGTGATCATCACCCAACCGAAGCGAGCCGCCGAGATCGTCGGAATAGGCTTCCAGGGGATATCGGATGCCGCCTCGGGCATCGGCGAGTTCATAACCGAACTGGTGCGCTGACCCGTACGCCGAAGCGGTTCCCGGACTTCCGGCCCCCCACTCGACGGGTGGGGGGCTTTCACGTACCCACCACCAGGCATAATGCCCCGATATGCCCAACTTGCCCTCAACACGGCGATATACGGTGCTTGCACACAGTGCACATCTCTTGTGATGCTATGACCGCTTTTGACGGATGAATTGACTGAAGGGGTGGCGTGACCGTGCCGGCCAGTACTGCGCCTCAAGTGCCGCCCCAGCAGGACCCCCAGGTACCACCCCAGCAGGAACCCCGCACCGGGACCCGTCAGGCGCAGCCGCCCGAGGAGCTCCCTGCGGCCCCGAGACCCGCGAGCCGGGGCGCGGACACCCGGGCCCTCACCCAGGTCCTGTTCGGCCAGCTGAAGGACCTCCAGCCGGGCAGCAGCGAGCACGCCCGGGTCCGCGGGGCCCTGATCGAGGCGAACCTCCCGCTGGTCCGGTACGCGGCCGCCCGCTTCCGCAGCCGCAACGAGCCGATGGAGGACGTGGTCCAGGTCGGGACCATCGGGCTGATCAACGCCATCGACCGCTTCGACCCGGACCGCGGAGTGCAGTTCCCGACCTTCGCGATGCCGACGGTCGTGGGCGAGATCAAACGCTACTTCCGCGACAACGTCCGCACCGTCCACGTGCCGCGCCGCCTCCACGAGCTGTGGGTGCAGGTCAACGCCGCCACCGAGGACCTCACCACCCTCCACGGCCGAACCCCGACCACGGCCGAGATCGCCGAACGGCTGCGCATCACCGAGGACGAGGTGCTGTCCTGCATCGAGGCCGGGCGCAGCTACCACGCGACCTCGCTGGAGGCCGCCCAGGAGGGCGACGGCATGCCCGGGCTGCTGGACCGGCTCGGCTACGAGGACCCGGAGCTGGCCGGGGTCGAGCACCGCGACCTCGTCCGCCACCTCCTCGTACAACTGCCCGAACGCGAGCAGCGGATCCTGCTCCTGCGGTACTACAACAATCTGACGCAGTCACAGATCAGTGCGGAGCTCGGCGTCTCCCAGATGCACGTCTCACGGCTGCTCGCCCGGAGCTTCGCCCGACTGCGATCCGCAAACAGGATCGAAGCGTAATCAGAACGGGTGTACAGCAATCACCTGTTTCCCGACAGAACGGGCTGATCACGTTCTGCCCCCTTCTGTCGTCGGAGCTATATGTCGACATGGCGCTACAGCGTGTTGCCGACATGTGACATTCTGCGTGAACCGCGTTTGCCGCGGCCCCGCCTCCGGTATTCAGGTGGAAGCTGCGTTCCTCCGACGGGCGCGCCGCACGCGACCGTCCGCGACCTCAAGGGGGTGGCATGTCCGTAGACCAGGGCAGCTCCAAGGTGCTCACGCTCGTAAAGCCCGTGGCTCCGCCGGCAGTGTCCGAACGCTCGGAAGCCATCGACACCCGCACCCTCTCCCGCTCGCTCTTCCAGCGACTCGCCACCCTGGACGCGGACAGCCCGGAACGGGCGTACGTACGCGACACCCTGATCGAGCTGAACCTGCCCCTCGTGCGGTACGCCGCCGCCCGCTTCCGCAGCCGCAACGAGCCGATGGAGGACATCGTCCAGGTCGGCACCATCGGGCTGATCAAGGCCATCGACCGGTTCGACTGCGAACGCGGCGTGGAATTCCCGACGTTCGCCATGCCGACCGTCGTGGGCGAGATCAAACGATTCTTTAGGGACACCTCCTGGTCCGTGCGCGTCCCGCGCCGGCTCCAGGAACTGCGCCTGGCACTGACCAAGGCCAGCGACGAGCTCGCACAGAAGCTGGACCGCTCGCCCACCGTGCCGGAACTCGCCGCCGTGCTCGGGGTCAGCGAGGAGGACGTCGTCGACGGCCTCGCCGTCGGAAACGCCTACACGGCCTCCTCGCTCGACTCGCCCTCCCCGGAGGACGAAGGTGGCGAAGGCTCGCTCGCGGACCGCCTCGGCTACGAGGACACCGCGCTGGAGGGGGTCGAGTATCGCGAGTCCCTGAAGCCGCTGCTCGCCAAACTCCCGCCCCGGGAACGGCAGATCATCATGCTGCGCTTCTTCGCGAACATGACGCAGTCGCAGATCGGCGAGGAGGTCGGCATCTCCCAGATGCACGTCTCCCGGCTGCTGACGCGCACGCTCGCGCAGCTGCGCGTGGGCCTCATCGGGGACTGAGCCCGCGGAGGCAACGGGGTCCGCGGGCCCGCGGACCCCGTTTCCACCGTCGGGAC
>NZ_JBHYMC010000070.1:0-38157 GCF_042742535.1 Streptomyces sp. NPDC058880 | reverse complement strand
CGGTCCCCCGGACGGCGCAGCGGGCCGTCCGTACCGTGTGGTGGGCGGGGAGGGGCATTGCGGTCCCCGGGCTGTCGCGCCCGGGGGCTGGGGCGTGGGCGCGCCCTGGCGGGTGGGGGCCGGGGCGGGCCCTCGTCGTAGGTGTGCTGCAGGCTCAGCTGAAGGAGTCGCCGCAGGCGCAGGAGCCCGTGGCGTTCGGGTTGTCGATCGTGAAGCCCTGCTTCTCGATGGTGTCGACGAAGTCGATGGAGGCGCCGCCCAGGTACGGGGCGCTCATGCGGTCCGTGACGACCTTCACACCGTCGAAGTCCTTCACGACGTCGCCGTCGAGGGAGCGCTCGTCGAAGAAGAGCTGGTAGCGCAGGCCGGAGCAGCCGCCGGGCTGGACGGCGACGCGGAGCGCCAGGTCATCGCGGCCTTCCTGCTCCAGCAGGGTCCTGACCTTCTCGGCGGCGGCGTCGGACAGGAGGATGCCGTCGCTCACAGTGGTCTTGTCGTCCTGTACGGACATCTGCATTCACTCCCGAAGTGGGCGGCTCCCCGCGGGGGCGCGGGGAAACGTCGGACTCTTGCCGTCGGTGGCAACGAGCGGGACCGCGGATTCATTCCGGGACCCGACGCTTGTTTCAGATATTCATGCTCGCACACCCCGCGCGGACGCGGGCCCGGCGAATCGGGGGCTGATGCGTCACATTGACACTATCGGCATCGTCAAACTGACGTGAAGCGGTTATGATAGATAGCGTCAAGTAGACGAGAAGTCGAAGCGATGATCCTTAAATCCCTCGTCGCAGAACAGAAAGGGTGCGTGTCGTGACCACCGCCCAGCCGTTGGACGTCCAGCCGACGCCCCTTGCCCTGCTGCTGCTCGGCCGTGAGGCCGACCCCAAGAGCGAGCGCGGGGTGGAGTGCCCCGGCGACCTGCCCTCGCCGTCCGACCCGGACCTCGTGGAGCGCGCCCGCGCGGCCAAGGAGAAGCTCGGGGACAAGGTCTTCATCCTCGGCCACCACTACCAGCGTGACGAGGTCATCGAGTTCGCCGACGTCACCGGCGACTCCTTCAAGCTGGCCAGGGACGCGGCCGCCAAGCCGGAGGCCGAGTACATCGTCTTCTGCGGCGTCCACTTCATGGCCGAGTCCGCGGACATCCTGACCTCGGACGACCAGAAGGTGGTCCTGCCGGACCTGGCCGCCGGCTGCTCGATGGCCGACATGGCCACCGCCGAACAGGTCGCGGAGTGCTGGGACGCGCTGACCGATGCCGGTATCGCCGGTGTGACGGTCCCCGTCTCGTACATGAACTCCTCCGCCGACATCAAGGCCTTCACCGGCAAGCACGGCGGCACGATCTGCACCTCGTCCAACGCGAAGAAGGCCCTGGAGTGGGCGTTCGAGCAGGGCGAGAAGGTGCTCTTCCTCCCGGACCAGCACCTGGGCCGCAACACGGCCGTCCGCGACATGGGCATGTCCCTGGACGACTGCGTGGTCTACAACCCGCACAAGCCCAACGGCGGCCTGACCGCCCAGCAGCTGCGCGACGCCAGGATGATCCTCTGGCGCGGGCACTGCTCGGTCCACGGCCGGTTCTCGGTCGACTCGGTCAACGACGTGCGCGCCCGCATCCCCGGCGTGAACGTCCTGGTCCACCCCGAGTGCAAGCACGAGGTCGTGGCGGCCGCGGACTACGTCGGCTCGACGGAGTACATCATCAAGGCCTTGGAGGCGGCCCCGGCCGGCTCCAAGTGGGCCATCGGTACCGAGCTGAACCTGGTCCGCCGTCTGGCGAATCGTTTCGCTGCCGAGGACAAGGAAGTCGTCTTCCTCGACAAGACGGTCTGCTTCTGTTCGACGATGAACCGCATCGACCTCCCGCACCTGGTGTGGACCCTGGAGTCGCTGGCCGAGGGCACCCTCGTCAACCAGATCCAGGTCGACAAGGAGACGGAGAGCTTCGCGAAGCTCGCGCTGGAGCGCATGCTCGCCCTCCCGTAGGGGCGGCGGCGGTCCGGTTGCCGGAAGGGGTGGTACCCATGCGGGTACCACCCCTTCCGCCGTCCGGGCGGGTCGGCCCGGTCACCGGCCCACCCGCCCGGGCCCGGTCAGACCGGGGCCGGGGTCTCCTGCGGCCGGTCCTGCGGCGCCGCCGCCGGGCGGGCCGCCTTCTTCGCTCGGCGGCGTTCCTTGCGGAGCTCGACCATCGTGTAGAGGGTCGGCACCAGGAGCAGCGTCAGCAGGGTCGAGCTGACCAGGCCGCCGATCACCACGACCGCCAGCGGCTGCGAGATGAAGCCGCCCTCACCGGTGACGCCGAGCGCCATCGGGAGCAGTGCGAAGATCGTCGCCAGGGCCGTCATGAGGATCGGGCGCAGCCGGTGCCGGCCGCCCTCGACGACCGCCTCGACGACGCCCAGGCCCTGGGTGCGGTACTGGTTGACCAGGTCGATCAGGACGATCGCGTTGGTGACGACGATGCCGATGAGCATCAGCATGCCGATCATCGCCGGGACGCCCATCGGGGTGCCGGTGACGATGAGCAGGCCGAGCGAGCCGGTCGCCGCGAACGGGATGGACACCAGCAGGATCAGCGGCTGGACGAGCGACCGGAAGGTCGCCACCAGCAGCATGAACACGATCGCGATGGCCGCGAGCATGGCGAGGCCGAGCGAGCCGAACGCCTCGTCCTGGTCCTCGGAGACTCCCCCGATGGAGGCCGTGGCGCCGTCGGGCAGGTCCAGGGCCTTGAGCCTCGTCTGGAGCTCCGCGCTGACCGCGCCCGTGTTGTCGCCCTGCGGGCGCGCGGTGATGGTGGCGGCGCGGGCGCCGTCGATCCGGGTCATCGCGACCGGACCGGGAACCTCCGCGACCTCGGCGACGTCACCGAGCCTGACCGGGCCGACGGGGAGCGCCCGCAGTTCGGCCAGGGTGGTGGCCGGCTGCGCGGACGTGATGACGATGTCCCGCTCGGTGCCGTCCAGTACGGCCTTGCCCGCCGGGTTGCCGCGGACGGCCTGGGCGACGAGTGCGCCCAGCGCGGCCTGGTCCAGGCCCGCCTCCGCCGCCTTGGGAGTGGCGGTCACCGAGATCCGGGGCACGGACTGGGACAGGTCGCTCTGCACGTCGGTGACGTTGTCCAGCTTCGCCACCGCGGCCCGGACCTGCTCGGCGGCCCGGGCCAGGACCTCGCCGTCGCCCGCCTTGACGACCACGCTGAGGTTCTGGCTGCCGAAGGCGTCGCCGGCCGCGATGCGGGTCTCGCCGATGCCGTCGAGGGCGGCGAGCCGCTCCTCGATCCGCCGCTTCACGGCCTCGGCGTCGCCGGCGTCCTTCAGGGTGACCTGGTAGGAGGCCTGGTTGGAGCCGGTACCGCCACCGAAGGCCGCGAGGAAGCCGGAGGAGCCGACGGTGACCTGGTAGCTCTTGACTCCGTCAACGGAGGCCAGCACCTTCTCGACCTTGCGGCTCGCCTCGTCGGAGGCGGCCAGCGAGGTGCCCGGGGCGAGCTCCTGCTTGACCGTCAGGAGGTCCTGCTCGCCCTGGTCGAAGAAGTTGGTCTTCAGCAAGGGGGTCATGCCGAGGGTGCCGACGAGGACGACCACCGCGATGGCCACGCTGGTCAGGCGGCGCCGGGTGGCGAAGCCCAGGACGCGGACGTAGAAGCGCTGGAGGCGGCTGCGTGCCTCCTTCTCCTCGGCTTCGCGACGGGCCTCGGCGGCGCTCTCGGCGTCCCCGGGCGTGACGCCCTTCGGCGCGCTGAGGAACCAGTACGAGAGCACCGGAACGACCGTCAGCGAGACCAGCAGCGAGGCCAGCAGGGCCGCGGTGACGGTGAGCGAGAAGGAGCCGAAGAGCTCGCCGATCATGCCGCCGACGAGGCCGATGGGCAGGAAGACGGCGACGGTGGTGAGGGTGGAGGAGGTGACCGCCCCGGCGACCTCCCTGACTGCGGTGGTGATCGCGGCCTCGCGCTCCTCGCCGTAGCCGAGGTGGCGCTTGATGTTCTCCAGTACCACGATCGAGTCGTCGACGACCCGGCCGATGGCGATGGTCAGCGCGCCCAGGGTGAGCATGTTGAGCGACAGGTCGCGCGTCCACAGCACGATGAGGGCGAGGACCACGGACAGCGGGATGGACACCGCGGTGACCAGCGTCGAACGCACCGACGCCAGGAAGACCAGAATCACGATCACCGCGAAGAGCAGGCCGAGCATGCCCTCCGTGGTGAGGCTGGAGATGGACTTGGCGACGGCCGGCCCCTGGTCGCTGACGACGGTCAGCTCGGCTCCGGAGCCGAGCGTGGAACGCAGCTCGGGCAGCTTGTCCTTGACCGCGTCGGAGATGGCGACGGCGCTGCCGTCCTTGTCCATGGTGAGGACGAGGGCGAGGCTGGGCCGGCCGTTGGTGCGGGTGATGGATACGGCCTTGGCCGGCTCCTGCCTGACGACGGCGACGTCGCCGAGGCGGACCGCCGGCCTGCCCTGACCGGGGCTCAGGCGCAGGTCCTCGACCTGGGCGAGGGAGGTGAAGCCGTTGCCCACGCGGACGGTGCGGCTCTGGCCCGCCTCGTCGAAGGAGCCGGCGGGGACGGCCGCGCCGCCCGCCCGAAGACCCTGGGCGAGGGCCGCGCCGTCGAGGCCGGCCGCGGCGAGCCGGGCATCGTCGGGGGTCACGGTGACCTGGATGTCCTGGACCCCGTCGACGCTGACCTGGCCGACGCCGTCGATGTCCGACAGGACCGGGACCACGGACTTCTCCAGCTGGTCGGCGAGGGCCTGCTGGTCCTTGTCGGACGTGGCGGCGAGGACCACCGTCGGGATGTCGTCGGTGGAACCGGCCACCACCTGCGGGTCCACATCGGCGGGCAGTCGGACCCGGGCCCGGTTGACGGCCTGCTGGACGTCGGCGACGAGCTGCTTGGTGCCGCTGTCGCCGTAGTCGAAGGTGGCCATGATGAGGGCGTTGCCCTCGCTGGCGGTGGAGGTGATGCCGGTGATGCCGTCGACGCCCTTGAGCGTGGCCTCGATCGGTTCGACGACCTGCTTCTCGACCACGTCGGGTGAGGCGCCCTGGTACGGCGCGAGCACGGACACCATCGGGAGTTCGATGGAGGGCAGCAGTTGCTGCTTGAGCTGCGGGATGGCTATGGCGCCGAAGAGGAGCGCGACGATCGACACGAGGCCGACCAACGCCCTTTGGGTAAGGCTGAAGCGGGACAGCCAGGACATGTGTGTGGGATCTCTCTGCAGTGACGAACGCGAGGGCGCTCCCACCCTGTCCCATGCGGCGGGGACGTTTCGTCGCTCGCAGGTCCCGTCCTTATGTGCGGCATACCGCGTCCGTAGTAGGCGGCGCTACTCCACCCGGGGCCGGACGAGTCCCGATTCGTAGGCGATGACGACCAATTGGGCCCGGTCGCGCGCGCCGAGCTTGGCCATGGCCCGGTTCACGTGCGTCTTGACGGTGAGGGGGCTGACCTCCAGCCGTTCGGCGATGCCGTCGTTGGACAGGCCTGCGGCGACGTGGACGAGGACCTCGCGCTCCCGGACGGTCAGCGCGGCCAGCCGCTCCGCATGAGCCCCGGCCGAGGCGCCGGAGGCGGCCGGGTCGGCGCCGCCGCCCTGGGCGAGGAAGGTGGCGATGAGACCCTTGGTGGCGGCCGGGGAGAGCAGCGCCTCACCGGCGGCGGCGACGCGGATGGCGTTGAGCAGCTCCTCGGGTTCGGCGCCCTTGCCGAGGAAGCCGGAGGCGCCCGCCCGCAGCGCGGACACCACGTACTCGTCCACCTCGAAGGTCGTCAGCATCACCACGCGCACGGCCGCGAGATCCGGGTCGGCGCTGATCATGCGGGTGGCGGCGAGCCCGTCGGTACCGGGCATCCGGATGTCCATCAGGACGACGTCGGGGCGCTCCCGGCGGGCGAGCGCGAAGGCCTGCGCCCCGTCCGAGGCCTCCCCGACGACCTCCATGTCGGGCTCGGAGTCGACGAGCACCTTGAAGGCGCTGCGCAGCAGGGCCTGGTCGTCGGCGAGCAGCACCCTGATCGGTGCGGCGGGGGGCGGGTCCGTAGGAGTGTGGTGCACGGGGTGAGCGTACGCGGGGCCGTCGCGGTCCGTCCGGGGTCCCGTCGGACCGGACGCTCTCAGCCGAGGGCGAGGACGAGGAGCGCGGTGGTCGCCGCCACCTCGGCCAGTGCTCCGAACACGTCGCCGGTGACCCCGTCGAAGCGGCGCACACAGCGGCGGAGGAGGAGTTCCGCGGCGAGCAGGGCGACGAGCACCGCCGCCGCCGCCCGGGCCGCGGCGGGCGGGCCGGCCGGGAGGGCGGCCGCCGCGGCGGCGACGGTGACGAGGGCCACGAGGGCGGCGGCCACCGAACGCGGGACGGCCCCGGCGACCGCGGCGCCGAGCCCCTCGGGCCGGGCCGGCGGAACGCCTTCCCGGGAGGCCAGGGTCATGGCGAGGCGGGCCGTGACAGCGGCGACCACGATGGCGAGGGCGCCACGGACCCAGCTGTCGGCGTACAGCTCGGACAGGGCGGCCGTCTGTACGAGCAGGACGACGATCAGGGCGATCACACCGAAGGGCCCGATGTCGGACTTCTTCATGATGCGCAGTGCCTCGTCGGCCGGTTTGGCGCTGCCCAGGCCGTCCGCCGTGTCGGCCAGCCCGTCCAGGTGCAGTCCCCTGGTCAGCGCGGCCGGTACGGCGACCGTCACGGCCGCCGCGAGCAGTGGTTGGGCGCCGAGCAGCAGCAGGAGCGCTCCGGGGACGGCCGCGAGCGCGCCGACGACCAGTCCGGCGAGCGGGGCGCAGGCCATTCCGGTGCGGGCCGCGGGGCGGTCCCAGCGGGTGATGCGGGCGGGCAGCACGGTGAGGGTGCCGAACGCGAAGCGGACGCCGTCGCGGAACGAGGCGCGCTCCGCGGGCGGCGTCAGGGGCGGGCCGTCGTACGAATCTGTCATCGGCGCGAACGCTACCCGCTCGGGGCGGGCGGTAAATTACCCCATACGTTTCACATAGGGAGAAGTGGGATGGGTCACTGGTGGTATCGGAACATCGTCGAGCCAGGAAAGCTGCCCATGCTGCTCGCCCTGGTCTCCTTCGTGATGTCGTTCCTGGTCACCCGCGTGATCACTCGCATGATCCGGGCTGGCCGCGGCCCCTTCAAGAACGTCACCCCCGGGGGCCTGCACATCCACCACGTCGTGCCGGGCGTGATCCTCGTGATCATCGGGGGGTTCGGCGCCATCGGCAGCGGAAGCAACGGCATCGGGGCGGCGCTCTCGGCCGTGGTCTTCGGGCTCGGGGCCGGGCTGGTCCTGGACGAGTTCGCGCTGATCCTGCACCTCGACGACGTCTACTGGAGCGAGCAGGGCCGCAAGAGCGTGGAGATCGTGGTCGTGACGGCCGCGGTGGTGGCCCTGATCCTGGGCGGGTTCGTGCCCTTCGGGGTGAACGACCTGACCCCCGAGGAACGCCAGAGCCGCGGGCTGGTCGTCATGAACGCGGCCGGCAATTTCTGCCTCGCCCTGGTCGCCCTGTGGAAGGGCAAGGCGCGCACCGCGCTGTTCGGCGTCATCGTCCCCTTCGTGGCGCTGGTCGGCGCGGTCCGTCTGGCCCGGCCCGGCTCCCCGTACGCGAAGCGGTTCTACGCCAACCGTCCGCGCGCCCGGGCCAGGGCGGGGCTGCGGGCCTTCCACCACGACCGGCGCTGGACCGCACGGCGGCGCAGGTTCGAGGAGTTCATCGGCGGCGCCCCGGACCCGCGGCCGGTGTCCCTGGAGAAGCCGCCGGCTCCGCCGGACTGAGAGCGGACGGCGCCGGACCGGACGTACGGCGACGGGCCCTCCCCCGGCCGGTGGAGGGCCCGTCGCCGCGCCGGTGCGTCCGGTCCGTGACGGTCAGCCCGGGATCAGGCCGTCGTCGCTGAGCATCTCCCGGACCTCGTCGAGGCTCGCGTCGGAGGCCGGGAGGATCAGCTCGGACGGCTCCAGGGAGTCGTCCGCAAGCGGCGTGCCCAGCCGCCGGACGGCTTCGAGCAGCGCCCCCAGGGTGCGCCGGAAGCCCTCCTCGTCACCGCCCTCCATCTCCGCGAGCAGTTCGTCGTCCAGCCTGTTGAGCTCGGCGAAGTGACTGTCGGCCACGTCCAGCTGGCCTTCCCCCATGATGCGGACGATCATGACGGCCCCGTCCTACTGCTTGTCGAACCGGTGCTGGGTGTGCGGCTGCTGGGCGCTGCCCTGGGCGCCGCCCTCGATGGCCTGCTGCTGCGCGGACGGGCCGCCGGCCAGCTCCGCCTTCATCCGCTGGAGCTCCAGCTCCACGTCGCTGCCGCCCGAGAGGCGGTCCAGCTCGGCCTGGATGTCGTCCTTGGAGCCGAGGCCGCTGCGGTCGTCGAGCGCTCCGGAGGCCAGCAGTTCGTCGATCGCCCCGGCACGGGCCTGGAGCTGGGCGGTCTTGTCCTCGGCCCGCTGGATGGCCAGGCCGACGTCGCTCATCTCCTCGGAGATGCCGGAGAAGGACTCCGCGATCCGGGTCTGGGCCTGGGCCGCGGTGTAGGTGGCCTTGATGGTCTCCTTCTTCGTGCGGAAGGCGTCCACCTTCGCCTGGAGCCGTTGCGCGGCCAGCGTCAGCTTCTCCTCCTCGCCCTGGAGGGTCTGGTGCTGCACCTCCAGGTCGCTGACCTGCTGCTGGAGCGAGGCGCGGCGGGACAGGGCCTCACGGGCCAGGTCCTCGCGGCCCAGGGCGAGGGCCTTGCGGCCCTGGTCCTCCAGCTTCGCGGACTGCCCCTGGAGCTGGTTCAGCTGCAGTTCCAGGCGCTTGCGGGATGTCGCCACGTCGGCGACGCCGCGGCGCACCTTCTGCAGCAGTTCCAGCTGCTTCTGGTACGAGTAGTCGAGGGTCTCGCGCGGGTCCTCGGCCCGATCAAGGGCCTTGTTCGCCTTCGCGCGGAAGATCATCCCCATACGCTTCATGACACCGCTCATGGGCTTCGCGCGCCCCCTTCTAGACGGACTGTGCTCCAGCTGACCGACAGAACCCACAGTACGGGCCCTGTCTCCATTACCGCACTGTTCGAGGACGGATGCGCTCCTCCTCCAGGACGACTACGCCTCCGCCGTGTCACGCGTGAGGAGTAGGTGGGTCCCCGACCCACCGGGGCGGGCCCCGCCGCTCGGACCGTACACAGGGAAGGACGCCCGCCGTTGCCGGATCGTTCCCCACAGGAGTGGGGCCCGTGCCCGTGACCACGTACGCTTGGGTTTTGTGTTTGGTAGCCGCTCCTCCAAGGAAGAGAAGGCCGCCGCCGCCGACAAGGTGAGCGCCGACCTCTCGCAGCCCCGTGACCCGCAGGCCCCGAAGGGCCGCCCTACGCCGAAGCGCGCCGTGGCCCAGTCGCAGCGCAAGGCCGTGGTGGCCTCGACCGGCAACCGCAAGGAGGACGCGAAGCGGGCCCGTGAGCGCCGCCGCGCCGAGATGGCCAAGCAGCGCGAGGCGCTGGCCAACGGCGACGAGCGCTACCTCCCCACGCGCGACAAGGGCCCCGTACGCCGGTTCGTCCGCGACTTCGTGGACTCCCGCTTCTCGGTGGCCGAGATGTTCCTGCCGCTGGCCGTCGTCATCCTCGTGCTCAGCATGGTGCGCCAGCCCATGATCCAGAACATCGCGCTGCTGTTGTGGCTCGGTGTGATCGCACTGATCATCCTGGACTCCATCGGTCTGGTGTTCCGCCTACGCAAGGCCCTGAATGAGCGCTTCCCGAACGAGCCGCGCCGCGGCGCCGTCGCCTACGGCTTGATGCGCACTCTGCAGATGCGCCGGCTCCGCCTGCCGAAGCCGCAGGTCAAGCGCGGGGAACGACCCTGACCGGAGGGACGCCCGGCGCGTCGGGGGAAGGTTTCGCCGAGGGGGCACGCCTGTGGCTGGAGGGCTTGGGCGGACTGCGCAACGCGGTCCGTCAGGAGCTCGTGGGCCGACAGGTCGACGAACAGATCGCGCAGCGCTTCCCCGTGGGGCAGCGGCTGCGCGTTCTCGATGTCGGCATGGGGCAGGGCACCCAGGCTTTGCGCCTCGCCCGCGCCGGGCACATGGTGACCGGCCTGGAACAGGACCCGGGGATGCTGGCCGTCGCCCGAGAGGCGCTGGCCGTGGAGCCCGCCGGGATCCGCGACCGGGTCAGGCTCATGGAGGGGGACGGGCGCGAGACCGGCGCCCACTTCCTGCCGGGCAGCTTCGACGTGGTGCTGTGCCACGGAGTGCTGATGTACGTACCCGAGCCGGACGCCATGCTGGCCGGGCTGGCCCGGATGCTGGCCCCCGGCGGGCTGCTGTCCCTGCTGGTGCGCAACGGCGACGCACTCGCCATGCGGCACGGGCTGGACGGGGACTGGAAGGGCGCGCTGGCCGCCTTCGACAGCACCGACTACACCAACCGCCTCGGCCTGGACGTACGCGCCGACCGGCTGGCGGGCCTGACTGCGACGCTGTCGGGGATCGGGGCGCCGCTGCAGGCCTGGTACGGCGTACGCGTCTTCACCGACGGCACCGAGGCGGGCGGGGAGCTGCCGCCCGACGAGGAGCTGCAACGACTGCTGGCCGCCGAGGACCGCGCGGGCCGCACCGACCCCTACCGGGGTGTCGCCGCGCTGCTGCACCTCTGCGGCGTCCGGGGCTGACCCCGGCCCTTCGGCCCGCCGCAGACCGGCGGGCCGAAGGGCTCGGAGAGGTCAGGCCTCCAGCGCGGACCGCAGGCTCATGGTGTAGAGCTCGGTGCCGCTGTCGTCGGACAGCCTCACCTGTTCGGTACCGCCCTCCAGCAGGTCCTTCCAGTACTCGCCGATCCAGGACTCCGCGTCGCCCTGCGTGGTGAACTCCTCGGGCACCACCGACGGGCTCGTCTCGCTGCCCTCGGCCGTCTCGAACCGCCACGTCCACGCCATGTCCGCCTCCGTTGCTCGTCCGCTGCTCACACGCTTCTCGCCTTGAGTGTGCCCGCAGAGTAACCGGGCGCGCAGCAGTCTCCGCGACGCGGGAGGATCATCCTGTGGAACTCACTCTGCTCGGCACCGGTACCCCCGAGGGGCTGCCCCGCCCCGGCTGCCCCTGCGCCGCGTGCGCCGTCTCCGTCGGCCCGCGCTCCCGCGCCGCCACGGCGGTCCTCGTCGACGGTGCGCTGCTGCTCGACCTGACCCCCGGTGCGGTGCTGGCCGGCGCGCGGGCCGGGCGTTCGCTGACCGGTGTCCGGCAGGTCCTGCTGACCCACCCGCACGACGGGCCCGCGGTGGAGCTGCCGCCGGGCCTGCCGACCGCCGGGCGGGTGCCGGACGGGCAGGAGCTCTCGGTGATCTCCGGGCACCGGGTGCGGGCGGT
This sequence comes from Streptomyces sp. NPDC058880, assembly GCF_042742535.1. NCBI lineage: Bacteria > Bacillati > Actinomycetota > Actinomycetes > Kitasatosporales > Streptomycetaceae > Streptomyces > Streptomyces sp. NPDC058880. The sequence continues at coordinate 26,791 of NZ_JBHYMC010000070.1, read as the reverse complement.
GCCGATGGACGCGCCGGGCACCGGGTACGAGGTGACCGGACCGGACGGCGGCCGACTGCTGTACCTGCCGCCCGGCGGGGCGCCGGCCGGGACCGCCGGACGGGCCGGGCGGCGTCCGTACGACGTGGTGCTCGCCGACGTGCCGGGCCGCCCCGAGGCGCTGGCCCGGCTGCGGGCGAGCGGTGCCGTCGGCCCGGCCACGGACGTGATCGCCGTCCACCTCGACCACGACGTGCCGCCGGGCCGGGAGCTGGAGCGCCGGCTCGCGGCCTCCGGGGCACGGGCGGTGCCGGACGGGACCACCGTGCTCGCCGGCGACTACCGGGCGGTGCCGGACCTGCCGCGCCGCACGCTGGTGCTGGGCGGGGCGCGCTCGGGCAAGTCCGTGGAGGCGGAGCGGCGCCTGGAGGGCTTCCCCGAGGTGGTGTACGTGGCCACCGGCGGCACCCGGGACGGGGACGCGGAGTGGGCGCGGCGGATCGGCCTGCACCGGGAGCGCCGGCCGGCGAGCTGGCGGACGGTGGAGACCTGCGAGCTGGTCGGGCTGCTCGCCGAGGACGGGCCGCCGCTGCTGATCGACTGCCTGGCGTTGTGGCTGACCGACGCCATGGACCGGGCCGGGGCCTGGGACGACGAGGTGTGGGCCGAGCACGGGCGCCGGGAGCTGGGCGAGCGGACCGCCGCTCTGGTGGCGGCGGTGCGCGCGACCGGCCGCCAGGTGGTCCTGGTGAGCAACGAGGTCGGCTCGGGCGTGGTTCCGGCGACCGCCTCGGGGCGGCGCTTCCGCGACGAGCTGGGCCGGCTGAACGCAGCGGTGGCGGGCGAGTGCGAGCACGTCCTGCTCGTCGTCGCGGGGCAGGCGGCCGTACTGAAGGAGTAGGCCGGGACGGGGTGTTCACCCGGGCGGCCCGCCCGGCAAGGTGCCCGGACCGGCCGGGCCCGCCGGGGCCTGAGGGAGGACTTCACCGGCTGTACTCTCTGGCAGATGAGCACGCTGAATCTCGACGACTTCTCCGATCTGATCGAGCGCCCCGACGGGGGCGTCCGGCGTGACGCCGAGGAACGCCGCGAGCGCCTCGCCGTACCGCCCGGCGCGCTGGGGCGGCTCGACGAACTCGCCGAGTGGCTCGCCGCCGCGCAGGGGCAGGTCCCGGTCAGGGCGATCGAACGGCCCCGCGTGGTGCTGTTCGCCGCCGACCACGGCATCGCCGCCCAGGGGGTCTCCGCCCGGGCCGCGTCCACCGGGCACGAGCTGGTGCGGGACGTGCTCGACGGCTCCAGCCCGGTCGCCGTGCTGGCCGGCCGGTTCGGCGCCACGATACGGATCGTCGACGCGGGTCTCGACTGCGATCCCGGGCTGCTCCCGGCGGACGTGGTGGCACACCGCGTCCGGCGCGGCAGCGGCCGGATCGACGTCGAGGACGCGCTGACGGTCGAGGAGGCGCAGGCCGCGCTGCGGCTGGGCATGCGCGTCGCCGACGAGGAGGCCGACTCGGGCACGGACCTGGTCGTCCTCGGCGACCTGAGCGTCGGCGGGACGACCGTCGCCGCGACCCTCGTCGCGGCGCTGTGCGGAACGGACGCCTCGGTGGTCACCGGCCGTGGCGGCCGGCCCATCGACGACCTGGCCTGGATGCGCAAGTGCGCGGCGATCCGCGACGCGCTGCGCCGGGCCCGTCCGGTGCTGGGCGACCAGGTCGCGCTGCTCGCGGCGGTCGGCGGCGCGGACGTCGCCGCCATCACCGGATTCCTGCTCCAGTGCGCGGTGCGCCGTACGCCCGTCATCCTCGACGGTGTTGTTTCGGCCGCGTGCGGACTGGTGGCCCAGCGGGCCGCGTTCCGGGCTCCCGACTGGTGGCTGGCGGGTCAGGCCAGCGGCGAGCCGGGCCAGGCGAAGGCACTTGACCGAATGGCACTCAACCCCGTGCTCGATCACGGCGTCACAGTGGGTGAAGGCACCGGGGCATTGCTGGCTCTCCCCCTCGTCCAGGCGGCCGCCGCGCTCGCGGCGGAGCTTCCTGAACGCGCGGCGGAGAAGCCGACGGAATGAGCCGCCGGGGGCCGCGGCCCTGACCAGGCCGTGGCCCCCGACCGCACCATCACGGACAGCGACGCCCCATATGATCGCTTTTTATGGGAGAGGTCCGTTTGACCAGCGCAGAGACCGACCGCACCGCCGTACCGGCGACCGGTCCGTCATCCGGCAGGAAAGAGACCGGCGGGGACCCCGCCGGCAAGGCGGCGGGGGGCGGCCGGGAGACCGGTCGGGGGAGCGCCCGCTCACAGCGCGGAGCCGCGTTCGCGGTCTGGTACCTGCGCGCCGTCACCTTCATCAACTTCCTCAGCGCGGTGTGGGTTTCACTCGGCCAGGACCTGCGGCGCCACAACATCGAGGACTTCTACACCCCGTACATGCTCACCGCGGGCTTCGCGTCCGGGCTGTTCACGCTGCTGCTGGCCGTCACCCTCGGCCGCCGCAAGCGCGCCTCCTGGATCCTGAACCTCGTCCTGAGCGGCCTCCTGGCCCTGCTCCTCGCCTACGCGCTCGCCGCGTACGAGGAGATCCGCGAGCACCCGCAGAACTGGGTCTCGCTGGCCCTGACCGCCCTCTTCACGGGTGCGCTGCTGCTGGGCCGCCGGGAGTTCTACGCCAAGGGCGACCGCTCCAACCCGGCGTTCGCCGCCGCCGTGGCCGCCGTCGGCCTGCTCGTCACCTCGCTCGTCGCGGCCCTCCTCGTGGGAGCCGCCAACACCTCCCCCGACAGTGCCGGCGTCTCCTTCCCGGAGCGCTGGAAATACGGCGTGATGCGGCTGATCACCCTGGCCCCCGACGACCGGACCTCCGCGGCGATCACCCCGCCCGGCTGGGTGGACGTCTTCATCAACGTCATGTCGATGCTGCTGCTGCTCGCCGTCCTGTTCGCGGCGTTCCGCTCGCGCCGCGCCGTCGACCCGATCAGCGAGGAGGACGAGGAGCGACTGCGGGCGCTGCTGGCCCGGCAGGGAGACCGCGACTCGCTCGGCTACTTCGCGCTGCGCCGCGAGAAGTCCGTCATCTGGTCCCCCACCGGCAAGGCCGCCGTGACCTACCGCGTCGTCGGCGGGGTCTCGCTCGCCTCCGGCGACCCGATCGGCGACCCGGAGGCCTGGCCCGGGGCCATCGACCCGTGGCTGGCCGAGGCGCGCGAGCACGGCTGGGTACCGGCCGTGATGGGCGCGAGCGAAGAGGCCGGGCAGATCTACGCCCGGCACGGCCTGGACGCCCTGGAGCTCGGCGACGAGGCGATCGTGGAGACCGCCGAATTCACCCTGGAGGGCCGTGCCATGCGCACCGTCCGGCAGGCGTACAACCGCGTCAAGCGGGCCGGGTACACGGTCCGCATCCGCCGCCACGCCGACATCCCGGCCGAGGAGATGGCGGAGCTGGTGCGCCGCGCCGACGACTGGCGCGACGGTGCCACCGAACGCGGCTTCTCCATGGCGCTGGGCCGGCTGGGCGACCCCGCGGACGGCCAGTGCGTGATGCTGGAGTGCACCGACGGAGACGGCGATCTGCGGGCCGTGCTGTCCTTCGTGCCGTGGGGCCCGGGGGGGCTGTCGCTGGACCTGATGCGCCGCGACCGGGACTCCGAGAACGGCCTGATGGAGTTCATGGTCATCGAGCTGCTCGCACGCTCCGCGGAGATCGGGGTCACCCAGGTCTCGCTGAACTTCGCGATGTTCCGGTCGGTGTTCGAACGCGGGTCCCGGCTCGGAGCGGGCCCCGTGCTGCGGCTGTGGCGCTCGCTGCTGAGCTTCTTCTCGCGCTGGTGGCAGATCGAGTCCCTCTACCGGGCCAACGCCAAATACCGCCCGATCTGGGAACCGCGGTTCATGCTCTTCGAGAAGAGTTCGGACCTGCTGCGCATCGGTGTCGCGGCCGGCCGGGCCGAGGGCTTCCTGGAGGCCCCCGGCCTTCCGAAGTGGCTGCACCGCAGACACCTGGAGACCCGCCGTTGACAGCGTGGAACAGCACACCACTGCGGCGGTTCGCCCGCCGCGAGTGGGGTCCCATGTTCTGGACCGTCCGGGACGCCCTCGCCCGCGACGGATGGCGGGCGATCCCGATGACCCTGGGCGCGGTCTGCCTGACCCTTGTCTTCCAGATCGTGCAGAACACCTCGTGGGGCTTCCAGCCGGTGCAGGACCTCGGTTCGGTCAAGGCCGTCGACCCGTTCTGGCTGGCCCTGCTGCGCACCCCCCTGTCCTTGTTCGTTCCGGCCCTCGACCTGCCGGTGTGGGGTGCGCTCGCGCAGATGCTCCTGGTGTTCGGCATCGCGGAGATCTGCATCGGCTGGTGGCGCACACTGGTGATCGGCTACCTCGCCACCCTCGCCGGGACCACCTACGCGCGGATCGGTGTCGCGCTCGGCCCGGAGCACCCCTTCGGACTGCCGGTCTCCGACCGCATCGTCAACGACACCGGGCCGTCGGCGGCGGTGGTCGGCCTCGCCCTCTACCTCTGCTGGCGCCACCGGGCGTACCTGACCGGCGCCCTGGTGATCCTCTCGATGATCGGCGAGGTGCTGGTCAAGAACAACCTGGCCGGCAAGGAGCACCTGGCGGCCATCGCCGCCGTCATGGCCGTGTGCGTGGTCCGGGCCCGGTGGAGCCAGGTGCGCTCCCGCGTCCCGGTCGGCCAGGGCCCTCCGCCCTGAGCGGCTCCCCGGCAGGCCGTACCGTATCGGGGTGACGACAGACCGCGGGCCGTTCGCCCCCACCCGACAGTGGTTGCGGGGCCATCCGCTGGCCACGGACGGCGTACTGGCGTTCGGCGCGCTCGTCGCCATGGTCGTCGGCTCCTTCGCCGATCCGCACGGGCCGCACGGGCCCACCTTCGGGACGCGTACCCCCGAGCCCTTCTCCCTGCTGCTGATGCTGCTCGGCTCGGCGGCGCTGGTGTTCCGGCGCCGGCGGCCGCGCGCCGTGCTCGCGGTGACCTGCGGGCTTTCGCTGCTGGAGCTGACCACCGGGGAGCCGCGGGCACCGGTCGCCATGTGCACGGTGATCGCCCTCTACACGGTGGCGGCCCACACCGACCGGCCGACGACCTGGCGGATCGGGCTGCTCACGATGACGGGCCTGACGGGCGTGGCGATGCTCGCCGGGCCGCTGCCCTGGTACGCGCAGGAGAACCTCGGGATCTTCGCCTGGACGGGCATGGCCGCGGCGGCCGGGGACGCCGTGCGCAGCCGACGGGCCTTCGTCGACGCCATCCGCGAGCGCGCCGAACGGGCCGAGCGCACCCGCGACGAGGAGGCCCGGCGGCGGGTCGCGGAGGAGCGGCTGCGGATCGCCCGGGACCTCCACGACGTGGTGGCCCACCACATCGCCCTGGTCAACGTGCAGGCCGGGGTGGCCGCGCACGTCATGGACAAGCGGCCGGACCAGGCCAAGGAGGCGCTGGCGCACGTACGGGAGGCCAGCCGGTCGGCGCTCAACGAGCTGCGGGCGACCGTCGGCCTGCTCAGGCAGTCCGGGGACCCGGAGGCGCCGACCGAGCCGGCGCCGGGGCTCGGCGTCCTCGACGAGCTGGTGGACACCTTCCGGCACGCCGGACTGCCGGTGGAGGTGATCGTCCAGCTGGACTGCGGGACGGGGCCCCTGCCGGCGGCGGTGGACCTGGCGGCGTACCGGGTCGTCCAAGAAGCGCTGACCAACGTGCGCAAGCACGCGGGGCCGGGGGCGCGGGCCGAAGTGAGCGTGGTCCGGGTCGGCCCGTCGGTGGAGGTGACCGTGCTCGACGACGGGGGCACGGAGCCCGCCGACGTCGAGCCGGGCGGCGGCCACGGCCTGCTCGGCATGCGGGAGCGGGCCACGGCCCTGGGCGGTTCCTGCTCCACGGGCCCCCGCTTCGGCGGCGGCTACCGCGTGCACGCCGTCCTGCCGTGGGCCTGACCGGCGGCCACGCAGGACACGCGTCCTAGGGGCAGGTCCTGCGCCAGGCGTCGAGGTCGTACCGCTTCTGGATCGAGCTGAGCCGCAGTGTCTTCGACCCCCTGCAGAAACTCGACGTCGACCGTTCGTACTCCGCGTGGAAGACGGCCTTGCCGGCCTCGATGAAGGGGGTCAGCCGGTCGCACTCGTCGTACTGCGCGCACTGCTCGTTGACCGCGAAGTCGAAGTCCCCGACGAGCTGCGGGATCTGGTCGAGGTCGTTCTTCAGGCCGACGGCCATGCCCCGGTCGTGTGCGAGCTTCGCGATCAGCCGGTTGTAGCGCAGCTGATCGTCGGCGGTGAGCGGGAATCCGGAGGCGTTCTTGTAGCCGTCCATGTTGTCCGGCTCGACCGCGTCGAAACCCTTCTCCCGGCACATGTCGAACCGCTTGGCCATCAGGGGCTCCAGTTCCGCCACGCGCCGGATGTCCAGCCAGCGCTCGCCCTCCCAGCCGTTGCCCTTGCCGAGCAGGTCCCGCGGGAACGCTTCCGCGTCCGGCCGGAAGTCCTCCCACGCCCCGGTGGAGAGGTAGCAGATGGTCCGGCGGCCGGCCTTGCGCAGCTCGGCGACCTGTTCCCGCGTGGTGGTGAACCCGTCGACGTCGTAGACGGGTGCCTTCACCGAGGTGTCGAGCCTGCCGGTGAGCTGCCACTGCCAGTCGGTGCCGGGCGGGGGCTGCCAGCGCCCGCCGGGAGCGGTTTCCGGCCGGCGGCGCGGTTCGCCGTCGTCGTCCGGTCCGGCCGTGCAGGCGGCGAGCAACAGGAGGGGCAGGACCAGCAGGAGTCGCAGCGGCCGCGGTGTCCTCATCCCGCCGTCTCCAGGGCGTACGGGAGGGTGCCCCACGGGTGCGGGCCGTTGCCCGGGACCGCGCAGTGCACGCCCGCACCCCGCTGCGCGGCGAGTGCTCCGGCGAGCCGGGCGGCGATCTCTCCGGGAGGGACGCCGTACACGAGGTGGCAGAACCGCTGGGCGGGGTGGTCGGCGGTCCAAGGCGGTGGCGCCCCCGCCGCCCGGTAGGCGTCCCAGGGGCCCTCGAAGGTGACGAGCAGGTCGGCGAGTTCCACGTAGCCCGGATGCGGGTGTGCCCCGTGGTTGAGGACGAGCGTACGGGCGCCCGCGGCCCGGGCGGCGACCGTGAGCCGCCCGTAGTGCGGGAGCAGTTCGGGGTCGGCGGCGGCCTGGTCGAGGAAGGCCCCGTCGGCGGCGTACCAGTCGCGGTGGCGCAGCAGGTCCTGCACCACCGCGGCGTGCGGGCGGCGCCCGTAGTCGGTGTCGACGTAGCCGAGGACGGGCACGCCGGCCTCCCGGAGCCGCTCGGCGACGCTCGCGAACCGCTCGTCGCGGGCGGCGCCGGGTCCGCTGCCGGGGTTGAGGACCACCGAGTGGAGCCGGTCCGCGCCGCGGATGAGCCGCTCCCAGGCCTCGGGCCGTTCGGCGGGATGCTCGTACAGGGGCACCAGCAGCATGGGGTCCTTCTTCTTCTCCGGCACATACGTCTCGGGCGTCATCGGTGGGCGGTCGCGCGGCCCAGGAGCAGGCATACCAGGGTGGCCAGCGCGGCGGCGGCCGTGCCCGCGACGATCAGCTGAACGGCCCGGGGCTGGGCCAGCCCGGTCAGCAGGGCCAAGCTCTGGGCGACGGCGGCCGAGGCGCAGACCACGGCCGCGGGCCGGACGGCTCCGAAGGACTGCAGGAGCAGCCCGCTCCACATGACCGTCCCGAGGAGCAGCAGGGTGGCGACGCGGACCCCGGTGAGCCCGGGGGCTCCGGGCCACAGGAGGGTTCCGGTCACGCCGAGGGCCAGCAGCACCGACAGGTAGACGCCGAGGCAGCGGGCCAGGGTGGTCAGCATCCGGCGCCGGAACTGGCGGGGCGAGCGGGCCCCCTGCAGCCCGGAGAGGGTGCCGCTGCGGAAGCGGTGCAGCAGCCACTCGGCGGGGCCCATGCTGAGGGTGAGGGCCACCGCCGACGGAGCGGCGACGGCCTCGGCCGGACCTCCGGCGAGCACCTCGCCCAGGGCGGCGTAGAGCACGAGCAGGCCCGTGCCCAGGCCGAACACGCCGAAGGGCACCGAGTCCCCGAGCCGGGGTCCGCGGGACGCGTACTCCTCCTCGGCACCGCGCAGCATCTGCCAGCGCACCGGGCCGACGCGGGCGGGCCGGCGGGCCGCCCGGCCCCGGATCCGGCGTGCGGCGGCCCGGAGCCCGTCGGCCAGCGGGAGCTCCCGTAGGGCCAGGGTGCAGGCGGCCACCAGGGACACCACCAGGAGCGTCACCCGGACCGGCACGGGCAGGTCGACGAAGAGCACGGCCACGGCTCCGGCGGCCATCGGGGCGAGGGCCGCGAGCAGCACCCGCTCCCGGCCGAGGACCAGCAGGCAGGTGGCGGCCCCGACGTACAGGGCCTGACCGGCGGCGAAGGCGGAGGAGAACGGCGGCCCGCCGGGCACGGACAGCGCCGCGGCGGTGCCCAGCAGGGCTCCGACGGGGGCGCCCACGAGCAGGGTCCGCCCGGCGGCGGGCCGGTCGCCGAGGCCGAGCCAGGAGTAGGCGCGGTGGGACAGGGTCTGGTCCCAGCACCACCCTATGAGCGCTCCGGCGAGCAGGGTCAGGGTCCCGGCGGGCAGGCCGAGGCGGTCCGGCGGGCCTTCGAGGAGGGGGGCGCCCAGGAGGTAGGCCAGGCCGGGCAGGGCGAAGATGACCCCGCGCAACAGGCAGGCGGAGAGGGAGACCTTCCAGGGGTCGGCTGCGGGCCCCGGCTCCGGGAAGGAGCGGGGCACGCGTGCGTAGAGCTCCTCGGCGAGGGCGAAGGAGTCACGTCGGCCGTAGGTGAGCCGGATGTACTCGTCGGTCATGCCGTCGGATTCGAGGACGGCGGCGATCTCGTCGGGGTGGACGGCGGAGGCGATGAACACGTCGAGGCGTTCGGCCAGTTCGTCCATCGGGTCGGCGGCGGGCCCGGCGTCCCCGGCACGCGGCCGGGGGATCGCCGGGAGGGTTCCGGAGCCGGCGCCCGGCCCGGATCCGGGCGGTTTGAGCCAGAGGGATCCGCTCACCAGGCCCCCCCTTTCCCGGCCTCTTTGTGGGAACGCCCCAGGGCCGCGAGTTCGCGGTACCAGGGGTCGGCGAGCCGCTGGGTCCACGCGTCGCCCGCGTGGACGGGCAGGACGGGCTGGCCCGCCAGTTCCCGGTAGATGTGCCGGAAGCCGTCCACGGACTGGTGGAGGGTGAACTTCTCCACGACCCGCTTGCGCGACATCCGGCCGAGTTCGGCACGGCGTTCGTCGTCGCGGAGCAGGGCGAGGGTGGCGCGGGCCATGGTTTCGGGCTCGCGCGGCGGCACGACCAGACCGGTGTCCCCGACGGCCTCGCGGACGCCGCCGACGTCGGTGGAGACGGTGGTGCGGCCGCAGGACATGGCTTCGATGATGCTGAAGGGGAAGCCCTCGCTGATGGAGGAGAGCATCACGACGGAACCGGCCGCGTAGGCCCGGGCGACCTGCTCGATGCGGCCCTCGTAGGTGATCCCGTCGGTCACGCCGAGTTCGGCGGCGAGCTTCTCCAGGCGCAGCTTGTAGTCCTCGCAGCCGGCCGGGACGGGGCCGAAGAGGCGCAGCCTCAGGGCGGGCAGCTCCTCGCGCATGAAGGCGTAGGCCCGGACCAGTGTTTCGAGGTCCTTGATCGGGTCGATGCGGCCGCACCAGCTGAGGGTGGGCACGTCCGGTTCGGGCCCGGCCTCGGGGAAGGCGTGCGGGTCGACGCCGTTGTAGACCGTGCGGATCCGCTCGGAGTCGGCGCCTCCGCGCTCCTCCCAGCGGCGGTTGTACTGGTTGCAGGGGGTGATCAGGTCGGCCTGGCGGTAGCCCTCGGTGTTGAGCTCGCGGTAGAAGGCGAGCATGAGCGCCTTGACGGGCCAGCGCTGTTCGGCGGTGCGGTAGCCGAGGTAGCGCTCGCGCAGGTAGATGCCGTGCTCGGTGAGGAGGAAGGGCACCCCGTCGAGGTGTTTGGCGGCGAGCGCGGGCAGGGTGGCGAGGCCGCTGCTGACGGCGTGCGCGACGCTGTCGGGCGGGATGCGGACCGCGAGCGGGCGCAGCGCGTGTTCCAGCAGGTCGGTCACGGTGAGCGCGTCGTGGATGGTGGGCGCCGCCTCGGCGGTGGACAGGCCGGGCCGGGTCCAGACCTTCATCAGGAGGCGCAGAACCGATTCGGACCGCAGGGCCGCGGCGAGTTTCCCGGCCCGGGCCAGCACCGCGAGCTCGCGCAGGGCCTCGGAGAAGGTGCGGTCGGCAGGGTCGGCAGCCGGGTCGAGCAGGGCGAGCAGGAGGCGCTCGTAGACCTCGGTGAAACGGCGGTGGGCCTTGCCGCGCAGGGCCGACCGGCGGCCCCGGCCGGGTGGCGGACCCCAGAGCGGGACGGCCGTGTGCCGGTAGACGTTGCGGGGCAGTTCCCAAGTGACCGGCTCGCGTCCGGAGCCGGTCAGGGCTATGACGTTGAAGTCGACCTCCGGCATGCCGCGGACCAGTTGGTCGCACCAGGTGCTGACGCCCCCGTGGACGTGTGGATAGGTGCCTTCGGTGAGCATGGTGACGTGACGCCCATGACTCATGCGGTGTGTCCCCCCAGGACGGAAAAGGGGCCGGCGCCCGTGGGTTCGCGGAGCGCCGGCGCGGTGCTACTCGGTGGTGTCGTGCGGGACGGTCAGCTGGGCAGCTTGAGCGCGATGGAGCGCTGCAGGAGCTCGGGGGCGGTCCAGGCGGAGCGGCTGCCGGCATAGGCGGTGCCGAAGTCCGCCGTGCCGAGCAGCATCTGCTTCTTGGTGCCGTTGGGGGCGGTGATTGGTGCGACGACTCCGGAGGGGGCCTTGATGGTGACGTCGTTGCCGATGCGGTAGGCCGTGACCTTGCCGTCGGCGAGGGCCTTGTCCCAGGCCGCGCGGCGCTGGAACTCGACACCGGTGTCCTTCATGGACTGGTTGACGATCGGAGCGCTCGGCGCGTAGAGGGCACGGTAGGTGTCGAGGACCTGGTTGAGCACCGGGTAGAGGGTCCGGTCCTCGGCCAGGTTGGACTGGTGGACGTAGTGCGGCCGCGGGTCGTTGGCCAGGACGTGCCGCAGGGCGGTGCGGGCCTCGGCCGGGACGATGTAGTCGAGGTAGCCGGTGGTGACGTCCAGCGGGGCGGGCAGGCAGGTGGACGTCGCCGGGTTGTCCTCGCAGACGCCGCTGCCGCCGTGGGCGCGGCTGGTGTAGATCCAGTTGTACTCGTCGGCCATCTCGGCGTTGGTGCCCGTGTTGTAGTACACGTTCATGGGGTGGCGGGGGACCGTGAGGGCGGAGCCGACCGGGCGCTGGTCGGGCTCGCGGGAGTTGTCGCTGCCGGCCCACTTCACGCCGTTGTCGGCGAGGGCGGCGGCCAGGTTGGGGTTGTCCACGGGCTGCTGGGGAGCGGTCTTGAGGCCGGAGTGCTCGCCGGTGACGAGTTCGGTCCTGTCGAGGACGATGCCCTTGGCGGCGGCCCAGTTGTTGTTGTCGCGGATCTGGGCGGAGATCTCGGCGCGGCTCATGTACTGGATCGCGCCCTGGGCGTCCGTGGTGCAGGTCCACGGCACGACGGCGGTGTTCTGGATGCAGCCGAGGAACGGGTGCGTGTAGGTGTGGTTCATCCAGCGGTACTTGGCCCGGTCGGCGACGAGCTGGGCGGTGAGTTCGTCGACGCCGCCGTTCTCGGCCTTCCACTCCTCGCCGGCCCCGCCGTTGAAGAGCATGTCCAGCTTGAAGTTCTTGGACGTCTGCCACTGCGCCGCGTACACCGCGTCCGCGGCGCTCATCCGGATGGTGCTCTCCTGGCCCTCGCCGCCCGCGCAGGCGTAGTCGCCCGGCGTGCAGTTCAGCTCCTTGTTCCAGCGGGCGTCGGGGGCGAACACGTCGTCGACGTGGACCGCGAAGTAGTTGCGGCTCTGGCCGAGGTGCACCCCTTGGGTCAGCCAGTCGACGATGCCGCGGGCCAGCAGCCGGAACTGCTGCTGGTACTGGTTGTAGCCGAAGGTGACGACCAGTTCGCTGCGTCCGTCGTGCGTGTACTCGCCGACCAGGGAGGCCCGGCCGGAGCCGACGGGCGCGTCGAGGTAGCTGGTGTAGCCGGGGCGCGGCTTGGCCATGTAGCCGTAGCTCTCGGGCACCAGGGCGGAGTTGTCCTCGAAGGTGACCTGCCCGCCGAGGTAGGCGAAGGGGCCGGCCTTGCCGGCCGCGGTGACGGCGGCCTGGGTGCCGTCGAGCTGGCCGCTGTAGCCTCCGTTGTCCGTGTACTCCAGCCCGACGCCCGGGTGGGCCCAGGTGTAGGCGTCGACCTGGCGGATCCCGTACGTCGTCTCGTACGCGGTGAGCGCGGCCATCTCGGCCGAGCCCTCGCCGAACGGGTTCTCGTTGGGCAGCACCACGCCCTGGTACTTGGCGCGCGGCCGGCCGTCGACGGTGTCGCTCAGGAACGCCGCGTTGATGACCGGACGGCCACTGCTGCCCAGCTGGACACGGGTGTAGGGCACTCCGGTGTCGCGGAGCTCCGCGGTGATCGCCTCGACCGAGCTGCCGCCGTCGTCGACGACGAGCACCTTGAGGTCGATCCGCGGTGCCGTGGCTGCCTGGGCGGCCGCGGCGGGTACTGCGACGGACACCAGGGCGGCCGCGGCCATGACGGCGGCCAGCCTGTTCATCCGATTCTTGTTGACCATGTCGGCCTTTCCCCCCGCAGGGCATCCCTCGACACGGCCCTTGGCGGTCGGCCGGGCCGGGGAGGCTCTGTGGAAATCATGCAAAGGGACCCCGCGTCCCCTTGCGAGAGTGGACCGAGTCTTTCGGACCTCGTCAGGTCTACGCGGCAAACCTGGAGCAGAGTCCACGGATGGGTGAACCTGGCGGCTGCTTGATCGAACAACTTGCCAAACCTTCGAGTGACGTACGGGCGAGCGCGTGCGCGTAGGCTCCCTGCAGGCGGCCGTCGGGCCCCGAATACGATCGCTACGGATGGCCGTCCACCCACTCGGCCCACACACACAAACGGAAGCGAGACTTCACCACCGTGACTGCTCTGACTCTCAGCACTGCCGGCGCGGCGACGCTGCGCGCCGACGCCCTCGTCGTCGGTGTCGCAAAGGGCCCCAAGGGCGCGATCGTCGCCGCGGGCGCCGAGGCCGTGGACAAGGCGTTCGACGGCAAGCTCGCCGGTGTCCTGGACGCGCTCGGCGCCTCGGGTGCCGAAGGCGAGGTCACCAAGCTGCCGGCCCCGGCGGGCCTCAAGGTCCCGGTCGTGCTGGCGGTGGGACTCGGCTCCGTCCCTGAGAAGGACGAGTCGTTCGACGAGGAGGTACTGCGCCGCGCCGCCGGTGCCGCCGCCCGCGCGCTGCACGGCAGCAAGAAGGCCGGCTTCGCCCTCCCGCTGGAGGACGCCTCCGCCGTCACCGCCGTCGCCGAGGGCGCGCTGCTGGGCGCGTACGCCTTCACCGCCTACCAGGGCGGCGAGAAGAAGGCCGGCAAGGAGAAGGACTCCGGTCCGAAGCAGCCGCTCGCCGAGGTGGCCCTGGTGGGCGCCAAGCCTCGCGACAAGGAGCACAAGGCCGCCGCCGAGCGCGCCGCGGTCGTCGCCGCCGAGGTCAACGTCGCCCGTGACCTGGTCAACACCCCGCCGAACGACCTGACCCCCGAGGCCTTCGCCGCGGTCGCCTCCGCGGCTGCGAAGGAGAACGGCGTCAAGGTCCAGGTGCTGGACGAGAAGGCCCTGGTCAAGGGTGGCTACGGCGGCATCATGGGCGTCGGCAAGGGCTCCGAGAACCCGCCGCGCCTGGTGAAGCTCAGCTACACGCACCCCAAGGCGGAGAAGACGCTGGCCTTCGTCGGCAAGGGCATCACCTACGACTCGGGCGGCATCTCCCTGAAGCCGGCCGGCCACAACGAGACGATGAAGTGCGACATGGCCGGCGCCGCCGCCGTCTTCGCTTCCGTCATCGCGGCCGCGAAGCTGGGCCTGCGGGTCAACGTCACCGGCTGGCTCGCGCTCGCCGAGAACATGCCGTCCGGTTCCGCCACCAAGCCCGGTGACGTGCTGCGCATGTACAGCGGCAAGACCGTCGAGGTCCTCAACACGGACGCCGAGGGCCGCCTCGTCCTCGGTGACGCGCTGACCAAGGCCTCCGAGGACGCTCCCGACGCCATCGTCGACGTCGCCACCCTGACCGGCGCGATGGTGCTGGCCCTCGGCGACCGCACCTTCGGGATCATGGCGAACGACGACGCCTTCCGCACCTCGATCCACGAGATCGCGGAGGAGGTCGGCGAGGCCTCCTGGCCGATGCCGCTCCCCGCCGAGCTGCGCAAGACCATGGACTCCCCCACCGCGGACATCGCGAACATGGGCGTCCGCATGGGCGGCGGCCTGATCGCCGGCCTCTTCCTGCAGGAGTTCGTCGGCGAGGGCATCACCTGGGCCCACCTCGACATCGCCGGCCCGGCCTTCCACGAGGGCGCGCCGCACGGCTACACCCCCAAGGGCGGCACCGGCTCGGCCGTGCGCACCCTGGTGCGGCTGGCCGAGCGCACGGCCACGGGCGACCTGGGCTGACCCGGTCGGTGTGACGCCTGACGCACCCCGGGGCCCGGCGGGCCCCGGGGTGCGTTCAGCCGACGACGAAATCCGTAGGTTCCTACGCCGCGGTAACCCTCACTTCGGAGAGAACGCCCTCTCACAACGTGGGCCCGGCGTCCCGCGTTCCCCCGACAAATGCGAAGATGGGTTCTCGGCAGGACAGGGCCCCCACCACAGGGCCGAAGAAACAGCGGCCGATTACCAGCCGCCGCCCGGTCACAGAGGACCGGTGCCCGGCGCACATGCATGGAGGACGTGACGTGGCGAACGACGCCAGCACCGTTTTCGACCTAGTGATCCTCGGCGGTGGCAGTGGCGGTTACGCCGCGGCGCTGCGCGCATCCCAGCTGGGTCTGGACGTTGCCCTGATCGAGAAGAACAAGCTCGGCGGCACCTGCCTGCACAACGGCTGCATCCCCACGAAGGCTCTGCTGCACGCGGGTGAGATCGCGGACCAGGCGCGCGAAGCCGCCCAGTTCGGCGTGAAGGCCACCTTCGAGGGCATCGACATCGCGGGGGTGCAGAAGTACAAGGACGAGGTCATCTCGGGTCTGTACAAGGGCCTGCAGGGCCTGGTCGCCTCCCGCAAGGTGACGTACATCGAGGGTGAGGGCCGCCTTTCCTCGCCGACCTCCGTCGACGTGAACGGCCAGCGCATCCAGGGCCGCCACATCCTGCTGGCGACCGGCTCCGTGCCGAAGTCCCTGCCGGGCCTGAACATCGACGGCAACCGCATCATCTCCTCGGACCACGCGCTCGTCCTGGACCGCGTGCCCGAGTCCGCGATCGTCCTGGGCGGCGGCGTCATCGGCGTCGAGTTCGCCTCGGCGTGGAAGTCCTTCGGGTCCGAGATCACCGTCATCGAGGGCCTGAAGCACCTCGTGCCGGTCGAGGACGAGAACAGCTCCAAGCTGCTGGAGCGCGCCTTCCGCAAGCGCGGCATCAAGTTCAACCTCGGCACCTTCTTCGACAAGGCCGAGTACACCGAGAACGGCGTCCGCGTGACGCTGGCCGACGGCAAGACCTTCGAGGCCGAGGTGCTGCTGGTCGCCGTCGGCCGCGGCCCGGTCTCGCAGGGCCTGGGCTACGAGGAGCAGGGCGTCGCGATGGACCGCGGCTACGTCCTGGTCGACGAGTACATGCAGACCAACGTGCCGACGATCTCGGCCGTGGGCGACCTCGTCCCGACCCTCCAGCTCGCGCACGTCGGCTTCGCCGAGGGCATCCTGGTCGCGGAGCGTCTGGCCGGTCTCAAGACCGTCCCGATCGACTACGACGGTGTCCCGCGCGTCACCTACTGCCACCCCGAGGTCGCTTCCGTCGGCATCACCGAGGCCAAGGCCAAGGAGATCTACGGCGCGGACAAGGTCGTGGCCCTCAAGTACAACCTGGCGGGCAACGGCAAGAGCAAGATCCTGAAGACCGCGGGCGAGATCAAGCTCGTCCAGGTCAAGGACGGTGCCGTGGTCGGCGTCCACATGGTCGGTGACCGGATGGGCGAGCAGGTCGGCGAGGCCCAGCTGATCTACAACTGGGAAGCCCTGCCGGCCGAGGTCGCGCAGCTCATCCACGCGCACCCGACCCAGAACGAGGCGCTCGGCGAGGCCCACCTGGCCCTGGCCGGCAAGCCGCTTCACTCGCACGACTAGTTCGTCCCGGGCGCGACGACCACTTCCGCACTTTCGTAAGGAGCAACAGAAACCATGTCGGTTTCCGTAACCCTTCCGGCGCTCGGCGAGAGCGTCACTGAGGGCACTGTCACCCGCTGGCTGAAGGCCGAGGGCGAGCGCGTCGAGGCCGACGAGCCGCTGCTCGAGGTCTCGACCGACAAGGTCGACACCGAGATCCCGTCGCCCGTCGCCGGCATCCTGGCCTCCATCAAGGTCGCCGAGGACGAGACCGTCGAGGTCGGCGCCGAGCTGGCCGTCATCGACGACGGTTCCGGCGCCTCGGCGGCCGCCCCGGCTGCCGAGCCGGCCGCCGCCGAGGCCCCCGCGGCCGCTCCGGCCCCCGCTGCCGAGGCCCCCGCGGCCCCGGCTCCGGCCGCCGAGGCCCCCGCTGCCGAAGCCCCTGCCGCCTCCGGCACCGATGTCGTGCTGCCCGCCCTGGGCGAGTCCGTCACCGAGGGCACCGTCACCCGCTGGCTGAAGGCCGTCGGCGAGTCGGTCGAGGCCGACGAGCCGCTGCTGGAGGTGTCCACGGACAAGGTCGACACCGAGATCCCCGCGCCGGTCTCCGGCACCCTGCTGGAGATCCTGGTCGGCGAGGACGAGACCGCCGAGGTCGGCGCGCGTCTGGCCGTCATCGGCGTCGCCGGTGCCGCCCCGGCCGCTCCGGCTCCGGCCGCAGCCCCGGCCCCCGCCGCCGAGGCCCCCGCGGCCCCGGCCGCCGCTCCGGCCCCGGCTGCCGCTCCGGCTCCGGCTGCCGCTCCGGCTCCGGTCCAGCCCGCCCCGGCCGCCGCTCCGGCTCCGGTCCAGCCCGCCGCCCCGGTGGCCGCCCCGGCTCCGGTGACCCCGGCTCCGGCCGCTGCCCCGGCGTCCGCCGGCGACGAGGGCGCGTACGTGACCCCGCTGGTGCGCAAGCTCGCCTCGGAGTCCGGCGTGGACCTGTCCGCCGTCTCGGGCACGGGTGTCGGCGGACGCATCCGCAAGCAGGACGTCCTGGCCGCCGCCGAGGCCGCCAAGGCCGCTGCCGCCGCGCCGGCCCCGGCCGCCGCTCCGGCCGCCAAGGCCCCGGCCGCCGCGGTCTCCGAGCTGCGCGGTCAGACCGTCAAGATGACCCGCATGCGCAAGGTCATCGGCGACAACATGATGAAGGCCCTGCACTCGCAGGCTCAGCTCAGCTCCGTGGTCGAGGTGGACATCACCAAGATCATGAAGCTGCGCGAGAAGGCCAAGGCCGGCTTCCTCGCCCGCGAGGGCGTCAAGCTGTCCCCGATGCCGTTCTTCGTCAAGGCCGCCGCCCAGGCGCTGAAGGCCCACGCGGTCGTCAACGCCCGGATCAACGAGGACGAAGGCACCATCACCTACTTCGACTCGGAGAACATCGGCATCGCCGTGGACTCCGAGAAGGGCCTGATGACCCCGGTCATCAAGGGTGCGGGCGACCTCAACCTGGCCGGCATCTCCAAGGCGACCGCCGACCTGGCCGCCAAGGTCCGCGGCAACAAGATCACGCCGGACGAGCTGTCGGGCGCGACCTTCACCATCAGCAACACCGGTTCGCGCGGTGCGCTGTTCGACACGGTCATCGTGCCGCCGAACCAGGTCGCCATCCTGGGCATCGGTGCCACGGTCAAGCGCCCGGTGGTCATCGAGACCGCCGAGGGCACCAACATCGGCATCCGCGACATGACGTACCTGACCCTGTCCTACGACCACCGTCTGGTGGACGGCGCGGACGCGGCCCGGTACCTCACCGCGGTCAAGGCGATCCTCGAGGCCGGCGAGTTCGAGGTCGAGCTCGGCCTCTGAGCCGAACGGCTTGTAACCAGCCTCACTGTCGGCGCCCCCGTCCGGGATACTCCCGGGCGGGGGCGCCGCCGTATTGTCTACCCATCAGGCCCCGCAACGACCCTGCTCACCCATCAGGAGATGAAGCCCCGATGATCACCCCACCCGTCGTGCACTCGCTGCGCGAGCAGATCCGCGAGCACATCGTGGAGGGGATCGTCAGCGGGCGCTGGAAGCCCGGTGAGCGGATCGTGGAACGGCGCATCGCCGTGGAGCTGGAGGTCAGCCAGACCCCCGTGCGGGAGGCCCTGCGCGAGCTGGAGACGCTCCGGCTGATCGAGTCCGCGCCGAACAAGGGCGTGCGCGTACGGAACCTCTCCGCCGCCGACCTGGAGGAGATCTACCCGGTCCGGGCCGGTCTGGAGCAGATCGCGGCCGAGCTGGCGGCCCCGCGACTGGCAGCGGACTGCTCGGCGCTGGAGCCGCACGTCGCGGCCCTGTGGGAGGCCGACCGCAGTTCGGACGGCACGGCGCAGGTGCGGCACACGGTGGGCTTCCACCGGGAGATGGTGCGGGCCGCCGGGAACAGCGTGCTGCTGCACACCTGGGAGAGCCTGGGCATCGAGGTGTTCACGGCGCTGTCCATCCGCTGGCTCGGGACCGTCCAGAAGTCCTACGCGGAGGAGCACGAGGCGCTCGTCGAGGCCTTCCGCAGCCGGGATCCGGACATCGGTGTCCTGGTGAAGCGGCACGTCCTGGGCTGCGCGCCGAGGGCCTGAGCGACCGTTTCGCCCCTGTTTGACCGGCACCGCGTGCCCGTTTTCCTGGCACGCGGTGCCGACTTTTCCCCGGATCGACGTTTCTTTGTCACTTTTATTTGATCGATCATCGATCAGGGATTTACAGTCGTCGCGGACCTCAACCAGGTCCATCGACCCTGTCCTGCCCCGTCAGGGATTTTCTTCACCACCTCTCCTTTGTCCGGAAGGCGGCGCACAGCGATGTCCGACCCCGTAGGAAAGCTTCCGAGCGAGCTCGACCAGCTCCCGGACCGCGACACCGAGGAGACCGCCGAATGGGCGGCCTCCCTCGACGCCGTCGCCAAGGCCGCCGGTACGCGCCGCGCCGAATACCTGCTCCGCCGCACGCTCCAGCACGCCGAGGCCGCCGGCCTCGCCCTGCCGAAGCTGCTGGAGACGGACTACGTCAACACCATCCCCACCTCCGCCGAGCCCGAATTCCCGGGCGACGAGGAGATGGAAGCCCGGATCACCGCCTGGAACCGCTGGAACGCGGCCGCCATGGTGACGCGCGGTTCGAAGTACGGCGTCGGCGGCCACATCGCCACCTTCGCCTCCGCCGCGTGGCTGTACGAGACCGGCTTCCAGCACTTCTTCCGCGGCAAGGAGGCGGACGGGTCGGGCGACCAGCTCTACATCCAGGGCCACGCCTCCCCCGGCATCTACGCCCGCGCCTTCCTCGACGGGCGCATCTCCGAGCAGCAGCTCGACAACTTCCGCCAGGAGTCCGGCGGCGACGGCCTGCCGTCCTACCCGCACCCGCGGCGCCTGCCGTGGCTGTGGGAGTTCCCCACGGTCTCCATGGGCCTCGGCCCGCTCTCCGCGATCTACCAGGCGCGCTTCAACCGCTACCTGCAGAACCGGAACATCAAGGACACCGCCAACTCGCACGTCTGGGCCTTCCTCGGCGACGGCGAGATGGACGAGCCCGAGTCGACCGCCGCCCTGGCCCTGGCCTCCCGCGAGCGGCTCGACAACCTGACCTTCGTCATCAACTGCAACCTGCAGCGCCTCGACGGTCCGGTCCGCGCCAACTTCCGCGTGGTCCAGGAGCTGGAGGCCCAGTTCCGCGGCGCCGGCTGGAACGTCATCAAGACCCTGTGGGGCTCCGCCTGGGACGAGCTGTTCCAGCTCGACACCACGGGCGCCCTGGTACGCCGCCTGCGCGAGGTACCCGACGCGCAGTTCCAGACGTACGCGACCCGCGACGTGGCCTACATCCGCCAGCACTTCTTCGGCGCCAACGCCGAGCTCACCGCCCTGGGCGGCCTGCTCTCCGACGCGAAGATCTCCGAGTGCTTCCACACCTCGCGCGGCGGCCACGAGCCCCGCAAGGTCTACGCCGCGTACAAGGCCGCCCTGGAGCACAAGGGCGCGCCGACGGTCATCCTGGCGCAGACGGTCAAGGGCTACACGCTGGGTGCCGGGTTCGAGTCGAAGAACGCGAACCACCAGATGAAGAAGCTGACGATCGACGAGTTCAAGGGCATGCGCGACCTGCTCGGACTCCCGATCCCGGACAGCGCCTTCGCCGACGGCACGGTCCCGTACGGCCACCCGGGTGCGGACAGCCCCGAGGTGCGCTACCTCAACGAGCGGCGCGCGGCCCTCGGCGGTCCGGCTCCGGCCCGCAAGGTCCACCCGGTGGCCCTGCCCGCCCCGGCGGACCGCTCCTTCGCCCCGCTCCTCAAGGGGTCCGGCAAGCAGGAGATGGCCACCACCATGGCCTTCGTCCGCCTCGTCAAGGACCTGATGCGGGACAAGGAGACCGGCAAGCGCTGGGTGCCGATCGTCCCCGACGAGGCCCGCACCTTCGGTATGGAGTCCCTCTTCCCGTCGGCCGGCATCTACTCCCCGCTGGGCCAGACCTACGAGCCGGTCGACCGCGACCAGCTGATGTACTACAAGGAAGCCAAGGACGGCCAGATCCTCAACGAGGGGATCACCGAGGCCGGCGCCATGGCCGACTTCATCGCCGCCTGCACGTCGTACGCGACGCACGGCGAGCCGATGATCCCCTTCTACATCTTCTACTCGATGTTC
The DNA here is from genome assembly GCF_042742535.1 of Streptomyces sp. NPDC058880. NCBI lineage: Bacteria > Bacillati > Actinomycetota > Actinomycetes > Kitasatosporales > Streptomycetaceae > Streptomyces > Streptomyces sp. NPDC058880. The sequence goes on along the minus strand of NZ_JBHYMC010000070.1, from coordinate 5,887 downwards.
GGCTGGCAGCGCACCGCCGACCAGATGTGGCAGCTCGCCGACCAGCTCGGCAAGGGCTTCATCGTCGGCGCCACCGCCGGCCGCACCACGCTGACCGGTGAGGGCCTCCAGCACGCGGACGGCCACTCGCACCTGATCGCGTCCACGAACCCGGCGTCGCTCAACTACGACCCGGCCTTCGCGTACGAGATCGCGGTGATCGTCAAGGACGGCCTGCGCCGCATGTACGGCGAGCCGACGCCCGGCGAGGACTCCAACGTCTTCTACTACCTCACGGTCTATAACGAGCCGAAGGTGCAGCCGGCCATGCCGGAGGGCGTGGAAGAGGGCATCATCAAGGGCCTCTACCGCTTCAACCAGGCCTCCGACCTGGAGGGCGCGCCGGCCGCCGATGCCCCGAAGATCCAGCTCATGGCCTCGGGCACGGCAATCCACTGGATCCTGGAGGCGCAGAAGCTGCTCGCCGCCGACTGGAACGTGGCCGCCGACGTCTGGTCCGCCACCTCCTGGGGCGAGCTGCGCCGCGACGCGCTGGAGTGCGACGAGGCGCTGCTGCGCGGCGAGGTGCGCACCCCGTACGTCACCCGCGCGCTGGAAGGTGCAGCCGGCCCGGTCCTCGCGGTCTCCGACTGGATGCGCCAGGTCCCGGACCAGATCAGCCAGTGGGTGGAGCAGGACTACACCTCCCTGGGCACGGACGGCTTCGGGCTGTCCGACACCCGTGAGGGCGCCCGCCGCCACTTCGGTGTCGACGCCCCGTCGATCGTGGTGGCCGCGCTGGCCCAGCTCGCCCGCCGTGGCGAGGTACCGGCGTCCGCCGTCAAGGAGGCCCGGGAGCGCTACGGCCTCTGAGCCGTGTGAATCCGGACGAGAAGGGCCGGTGCCCGCCCCGCAGGGGGCGGGCACCGGCCTTTCGCCGTACGAGCGGTGGCGGCGCCGGGGCGCAGCCGTGATGCTGGAGCCGTGATGGACGAGACGGAGTTCTGGGAGATCGTCGACCGTACCCGTGAGGCCGCCGACGGCGACCCCGAGGAGCATGCCGAGCTGCTCGTGGAGCGGCTGGCACAGCTCGATCCGGATTCCGTCCTGGACTTCGCCCGGCACTTCGAGTCCCGGTACAACCGGGCGTACACGTGGGACCTGTGGGGCGCGGCCTGGGTGCTGCTCGACGGGGCGAGCGACGACGCCTTCGACTACTTCCGCTGCTGGCTGATCGGCCAGGGGCGGGAGGTCTTCGAGGGCGGGGTGCACGATCCGGACCACCTGGCGGAGCTGCTCGGCGACTTCGACGAGGAGATCGACGGGGACGGCGAGGAGCTCGGGTACGCGGCCGACGAGGCGTACGAGCAGTTGACCGGGGCGGTGGCTCCGGACCTGGGCATCGCGTTGCAGGCGGCGGAGCCGGAGGGCGCCCCGCTGGACTTCGAGAACGAAGCCGTGCTCGCGGAGCGCTTCCCCCGGCTCTGGGACCGGTTCAGAGGCTGACGCCCCGGTTCAGCAGTGTGTGCCGCCGTCGATGCGGATCTCGGTTCCGGTGATGAAGGCGCCGTCCTCGGATCCCAGCATGGCGACCACCCCGGCGACGGTCTCGGGGCCGGCGAAGCCCTGGCCGATGGCCGGGGCCAGCTTGGCGAAGAGGGACCAGTCGGTGTCCTCGGGCAGGCCGGGGCCGCTGCCGGTGGTCATGCCGCTCTCGATGGATCCGGGCGCGACGCTGACGAAGCGCAGGCCCTGCTTGCTGTACTCGGCGGCGAGCGCGTGCGTCATGGACTGGATGCCGCCCTTGCTGGCCGCGTAGGCGGACATGTAGGGGTGGGCGAAGGACGCCGAGGTGGAGCTGAAGTTCACGACGACCGGCCGGTCGGCGGCCAGCAGGGCCGGCAGGGACTCCCGGATCATCAGGAAGGTGCCGGTCAGGTTGACCGCGATCACCTGGTTCCACAGGTCGAGCGTGGTGCGGTGGGTGTGCGCGGAGCGCAGGATGCCCGCCGCGTTGACGAGTACGTCGATCCCGCCGAGGGTGCCGGTCGCGGTGGCGACACCTTCCTTGACGGCGTTCTCGTCGGATATGTCGAGGAGCGCGGTGGTGAGTCGGTCCCCGTGGCCCGCGGCGGCGGCTTGTTCGGCGGTGGCCTCCAGTCCGGCCCCGCTGACGTCCACTGCGTGGACCCGGCCACCCTCGGCGAGGAGGCGGTGGACGGTGGCGCGGCCGATGCCGGAGCCGCCGCCGGTGATGAGGACGCGACGTCCTTCGTAACGGTTCATGGCGTGAGCGTACCGAAGGAGTGGCACATTTTGTCATAGTGGCAGGAAATGCCTTACGACAGGAGGCGAACGGTAGGCTGCACCTCGTGAGATCCCCTCGTCCGTACGCCCCCCAGGCCGGCCCCGGCGCGCTGTCGCTGACCGAGCGCCGCAAGGCCGCCACGCAGCTCGACATCGCCCGCGCCGCCTGCGAACTGTTCGCCGCACACGGCCCCGACGGCACCACCGCCGAGGACATCGCCCACCGGGCCGGCGTGGCCCTGCGCACCTTCTACCGCTACTTCCGCAACAAGCAGGAGGCCGTGGCCCCGCTCCTGGCGGGCGGCGGCGACGCCTGGCGCGCACTGCTCGCGGAGGAGGACCCGGGCACACCCCTCGCCGAGGCCCTGGAGCGCGCCGTCACGCGCTCGCTGAGCGGCCCGCAGGCGGTCGGGGAGGGCCTGGAGGTAACCCGCGGCCTGCTGCGCGCGGCGGCGGACGACGAGGCGCTGCGCGCGGTCTGGTACCGCGTGAACCAGGATTCCGAGGAACGCCTGGTACCGGTGATCGGCAGGCTGGCGGGGCCGGACGCCGAGCTGCGGGAGGTACGGCTGTTGGCGGCTGCGGCCACGGACGCGATCCGGGTTGCGTTGGAACTGTGGTCGGCGACGGACGCCCCGGTCTCGGGGCCCGGTTCCCCGGCTGAGCTCGCGGTCCTGTGCCTGCGCGACCTGACCGGGGCGATGCCCCTGCTGCGCTGAGCCGGCGCAGCAGGGGCATCGCCCGGGTCCCGCAGCCTCTGCGGTCCGATCGGCCTCAGCGGCCGCCGCCCCAATTCCCGCCGCCGTCACCGCCACGGCCACCGCCCCAGTCCCCGCCGCCGTCACCGCCACGGCCACCGCCCCAGTCGTTCCCGTGGCCGTTGCCGCCGCGACCGTTGCCCCAGTCCCCGCCGCCGTCGCCGCCGCGACCGTTGCCCCAGTCCCCGCCGCCGTCGCCACCGCGGCCATTGCCCCAGTCGTTCCAGTGGCCGTTGCCGCCGCGGCCGGAGTTGTTCCAGTTCGCGTCGTCGTGCCAGTTGTTGTGGCGCCAGTCGGAGTCGCGCCAGTTGCTGTCGCGCCAGTAGCCGCGGTCCCCACCGACGCCGGCGTTGTCCCAGCACCAGCTGGGCCGGTCACGCCAGTCGCGGTTGCAGCAGTAGTCCCACCGGGCGTCGGAGCGGTGCGAGGGGTACCGGTAGCAGTCGTAGCCGCCGTTTCCGCCGCCGCCGCTGCCTGCGACGACCGAGGCCGAAGCGCTGGCCACGGGAAGCAGACCTATGGCGATTCCTGCGGCTCCGGCCATGCCTGCCGCAACGATCCTACGGCGCATTCTCATGCACCTCCGAACATGTCTCGCTTATCCGGCCTTTAGGTCATTTCCACCCTCACTCCGCCCGGCCGACCTGTCAAAGCGGAAAGGCCCCCCGCCTCGCTCCGTGGAGCGTGGCGGGGGGCCTCCCATCAGGCATTTCTAGATGTCGAAGTACAGCTCGAACTCGTGCGGGTGCGGACGCTGCGCGATCGGGGCGATCTCGTGCGTGCGCTTGTAGTCGATCCAGGTCTCGATCAGGTCGGGGGTGAAGACACCGCCGGCCAGGAGGTACTCGTGGTCCTCCTCCAGGGCCTTGAGGACGTCCTCAAGGCTGGTCGGGACCTGCGGGACGTTCGCGTGCTCGTCCGGGGAGAGCTCGTAGAGGTCCTTGTCGATCGGCTCCATCGGCTCGATCTTGTTCTTGATGCCGTCGAGGCCGGCGAGGAGCAGGGCCGAGAAGGCCAGGTACGGGTTCGAGGACGGGTCCGGCGCGCGGAACTCGACGCGCTTGGCCTTCGGGTTCGAGCCCGTGATCGGGATGCGCATGGCGGCGGAGCGGTTGCGCTGCGAGTACACCATGTTGACCGGCGCCTCGAAGCCCGGCACCAGGCGGTGGTAGGAGTTCACCGTCGGGTTGGTGAAGGCGAGCAGCGACGGGGCGTGCTTGAGGATGCCGCCGATGTAGTAGCGGGCGGTGTCCGACAGGCCCGCGTAGCCGGCCTCGTCGTAGAACAGCGGCTCGCCGCCGGCCCACAGCGACTGGTGGACGTGCATGCCCGAGCCGTTGTCGCCGAAGATCGGCTTCGGCATGAAGGTCGCGGTCTTGCCGTTCTTCCAGGCGACGTTCTTCACGATGTACTTGAAGAGCATCAGGTCGTCGGCTGCGGCCAGCAGGGTATTGAACTTGTAGTTGATCTCGGCCTGGCCGCCGGTGCCGACCTCGTGGTGCTGGCGCTCGACCTGGAGGCCCTGGGCGTCCAGCTCCAGGGAGATCTCGGCGCGCAGGTCCGCGAAGTGGTCGACCGGGGCGACCGGGAAATAGCCGCCCTTGTAGCGGACCTTGTAGCCGCGGTTGTTCTCCTCGGAGCCGGTGTTCCAGGCGCCGGCCTCGGAGTCGATGTGGTAGAAGCCCTCGTTCGCGGTGGTCGCGAAGCGCACGCTGTCGAAGATGTAGAACTCGGCCTCGGGACCGAAGAACGCAGTGTCGGCGATGCCGGTGGAGGCGAGGTACGCCTCGGCCTTCTTCGCGATGTTGCGCGGGTCGCGGCTGTAGGCCTCACCCGTGATCGGGTCGTGGATGAAGAAGTTGATGTTCAGCGTCTTGTCGCGACGGAAGGGGTCCAGGCGCGCGGTGGTGATGTCGGCGCGCAGGGCCATGTCGGACTCGTGGATCGCCTGGAAGCCGCGGATCGAGGATCCGTCGAAGGCGAGCTCCTCCGCCGGGTCGAATGCCCGCGCCGGGATCGTGAAGTGCTGCATCACACCAGGCAGGTCGCAGAAGCGGACGTCGACGAACTTGACGTCGTTCTCCTCGATGTACTGCTTGACTTCGTCGGCGTTCTGGAACATCCAACTCCTCCTACTCCCGACCCGGGGGAGGGACGGGTTTTATAGCTCGTGGCGCGTCAGTGCGGTGCCGCACGCTGACCCGACCATAAGCAGACGGGATTTCCCAAGCATGACCCATTTGTTTCGCACAAGTTAACCAGGGTCCGGCCGGAGTGCCGTGAGGCGCCACCGGTACCGTGGTCGGGTGGACAACAGACAGGCAATCGGATCCTGGCTCTCCGGCCCCAAGACGGCCGCCGAGGAGATGGGCGTCGACTTCGGCTATCCGGGCCAGCGGCTCGGCCTGCCACAGCAGGGCCCCGGCTCGGTGGCACGCTTCGGGCGCCGGTTGGCTGCCGTGTCCCTCGACTGGATCGGCTGCCAGCTCATCGCGTACGGGCTGATCACCGGCGGGAATCTGGGCGCCGCGGGCAACTGGACCCTCGGGCTCTTCGTGGCCCTGGCCGTCCTGACGGTCGGCACCGTGGGCTCCACGCCCGGCAAGCGGCTTCTGGGCCTGCGCGTCGTCGCGGAGGACGGCACCCGCCTCGGCATCGGCCGGGTGGTCGTGCGCACGCTGCTGCTGGCCCTGGTCATCCCGGCGCTGATCTGGGACCGGGACGGCCGCGGCCTCCACGACCGCCTCGCGCGCGCCGTCCAGGTCCGCATCTAGACGGGCAGCAGGCCGGCAGGCACAGCGACGACCGACACAGGGGTGCCCCCGAGCGGCCCGGCTCGGGGG